>JAQYWN010000693.1 GCA_029379265.1 Rhizonema sp. NSF051 | reverse complement strand
AATATTAGTTGTGTATTCTTGAAAACTTTTGAAAATTCAGCGTCTGTTGTTCGCCTTGACATCATTTTTGAAGATGTATATCAAGAATTACAGCAGTAATTAAGGAAAAAAAGTGGTTAGCCCTTTTCTGACTTCGGAATAATCGAAATCCCGCCACTGCGCTCTAACACAGCATACTTAATCTGATCCATGCGCTCCAAGCCTTGCGATTCGCGGGCTGCAGTCAGAATATCGTCCTCATTCACGCGTGCCTTTGCCATGCGGTCTTTTAGAGGGCGACCTTCTTCTACAATAATCAAGGGCACACCATCAATGAGCTTTCCGATTTCCGGTGATTGCTGCTTCCAAAGCGACAGTAAAATATCTATCCCTACTAAGGTAAGAATGACGAGAAACCCATTTGTCAGCGAGTAATCATTTCCAATCATGGCGTTCTGGGTAGCTTCGCTAACAATTAGCAGCAAGATAAAGTCAAATGTGGTGATTTGCGCTCTTTGATCGCTTCCCCGCAACGCGAAAGAGAATAAAAACGAACCAAGCGATGCGTTGGATAAACCACACTCGCTCCTGATGATCGAGATCCTGCTCAATTTCTAAGTCTCCCACTCGCTTTAAGTTTGCCATTGTTCCATTATTTCACTGCACACGAGTGCAGCGAACCATAATTTTGTAAAAGACTCAACCTACAAATAAACTGTAGTAGTTTGGCTATTATAAGCGTCGTGGACGATCAAAATAAAGAAACACATAGGAGTGAGTTTGATGAGTCGTCGGCTATTGGTAACTGGTGGTGCGGGGTTTATTGGTGCAAATTTTGTACATCACTGGTGTCAGGCTTATCCTGATGACAGGGTGGTGGTGTTAGACGCTCTTACCTACGCAGGAAATCGTCGCAATTTGGCTACAGTAGAGGGAAGGGATAATTTTTGTTTTGTGCAGGGGGATATTTGCGATCGCTCGATTGTAGATCAGATTCTCCAATCAGAAAATATCGACACAATCGCCCATTTTGCGGCGGAATCTCATGTTGATCGCTCGATTTTAGGCCCTGGTGCTTTTGTGCAAACTAATGTTGTCGGCACTTTCACGTTACTCGAAGCTTTTCGTCAACATTGGGGAGTCAACTCCAAACCACCTGCTTATCGTTTCCTGCATGTTTCTACTGATGAAGTCTATGGAAGTCTTAGTCCGGATGACCCACCTTTTAGTGAAACTACACCATATGCTCCCAACAGTCCATACTCAGCGTCTAAAGCAGGTAGCGATCACTTAGTCCGTGCTTACTATCATACTTACGGAATGCCAACTTTAATCACAAACTGCTCTAATAATTACGGTCCCTATCAGTTTCCAGAAAAGCTCATTCCTTTAATGTGTATCAATACCTTGATCGGAAAATCATTACCCGTTTATGGTGATGGCAAAAATGTTCGGGATTGGCTTTATGTCGGCGATCACTGTCGTGCTTTGGATGTGGTGATTCATTCCGGCATACCAGGTGAAACCTATAATATCGGTGGTAACAATGAGGTAGAAAATATCAACCTTGTGCATATGTTGTGCCATTTGATGGATGAATTTATACCCGATTTACCTGTGCGTCCCTCAACAGATTTGATTACTTTTGTCAAGGATAGACTCGGACATGACCGCAGATATGCAATCAATGCCACTAAGATTAAAAATCAACTTCATTGGACGCCTTCTGTAACGATCGCAGAGGGTTTACGTTTAACCGTTGAATGGTATTTACATGAGCGCAATTGGTGGGAACCCCTGCTATCTGAGGAATATCAAGCTTACTATCGAAAGGTTTATGCCCCTATTTAGTATCAGACGACAACAGAGAAATATGTACATACATAGTCTTTGCTGAGGTAACATCCAGTCATATCAGGTTTGGTTAATGAGAGTGATAGTTCCCGCGATCTCTGAACCCCACCCCTACCCCTCCCCGCTTGCGGGGAGGGGACGTAAAGCACAGCTTTACTGGGGTGGGGTTAACATTTAAGCAATCACTTATCTATAATCAAAGCAGTTAAGCTTTGACTTAAATATAATGAAACCAATCATAGCATCTGATTTTGTTAAGCTGTAGAACTATCGATCAAAAATGCCATTCTGTTAGGGACTGGGTACTATGAGTAGATCTACTGCTAGTGCCGATGTTTTTGCGGCGATCGCAGATCCAACAAGAAGGGCGATCTTGGATCGGTTACGTCATGGAGAGCAACCAGTTAAGCAATTAGCTGAGCCTTTTTCGATGAGCTTGCCAGCGATTTCTCAGCACTTGCAGGTTCTTTGTGAAGTGGGCTTAGTTCAAATGCGCAAAGCAGGGCGACAGCGCCTGTATCGGTTGAACCCAGAACCGTTGAAGCAAATATCCGATTGGATTGCCCACTACGAGGAGTTTTGGCAGGAAAAACTGGATGCCCTTGGTAACTATTAAAGAAGAGAATTCATGAGCCGAAACTTAGAGATGGAAGTTTTTTATACCTATCCTCGAAGGGGTAAGCGCGAGAACACTTGCTACGAAACCATTTTGTGAACTTTACTTTTCTTTACATAACTAGATTTTTGATCGCCCTTACTTTGGTAGTCAAAACCTGACTCTAGCCGAGGTTGTTGCCGGAACAGTCATACCTTGGTTGCCGAGTATGGGTGTATCCTTGTGTGACGATCCAAAGCTAAATGCTTGGTGCGAGCGCATAATAGCACGTTCTACATGGCAAGCAACTGCGGTTACAATTGAAGCGATGGAAGCACTCAAGTCTAGAATGGTAGCGGCATGAGATCAACTGTCAATCATTTTGTAGTGGCGAAACACTCCGGTATTGTACTTTAAGGTAGTGAAAACTAAATTTAAAAGTATCCAAGTCTATTGGCACTGATCTCAATGCGTCAATCTTCAAAACGTTTCCCATTGCTCCGTACTGCCTTTGTTTGTGGAGCGCTCGCCTCCTCTGCTATTTTTTCTCTATTGACTCCTAGTGCATGTCATTCTGTTCGTGCCCAGTTACAAGATAGTCCAAAAGCAGTCGTCGATGAAGTCTGGCAAATCGTTAACCGCCAATATGTAGATGGCACATTCAATCACGTTGACTGGCAAGCAACGAGACAAAGTTTGTTAAGCCAAAACTACACCACCCGCGAACAGGCTTACAACGCCATCCGAGAAGCTCTCAAAAAGCTAGGAGATCCTTACACTCGGTTTCTCGATCCCAAAGATTACCAAATCCTGACAGAGCAGTCAATTGATGGACAGTTGTCTGGAATTGGCATTCAAATGGAACAGAACCAAAAAACCAAGCAGTTGGTTGTGGTGAAAACTGTCGAGAATTCCCCGGCACTCAAAGCAGGGATCAAAGCTGGAGATCGGATTTTAGCAATTGATGGGAAAT
This sequence comes from Rhizonema sp. NSF051, assembly GCA_029379265.1. Lineage (GTDB taxonomy): Bacteria > Cyanobacteriota > Cyanobacteriia > Cyanobacteriales > Nostocaceae > Rhizonema. Next base: position 1,233 of record JAQYWN010000693.1, on the reverse strand, counting down.
CGACTCAAGGAATGAACGTTGAGGATGCCTCCAAGCTGATTCGCGGTAAGGCTGGCATACCAGTTGTTCTCAGAATTGAGCGCGACGGGCAAAGCGTCTCTAACTTCAAGATAACACGCGGAAATATTGAAGTGCCAAAAGTAACTTATAATTTCAAGCAGGAAGGCTCTAGACGCATTGGCTATATCCGCTTGGCAGAATTTAGTGCGAACGCACCAGAGCAAATGCGTCGGGCAATCCAGACGCTCAATGCCAAGCGAGTTAACGGATTTGTATTGGATTTGCGCGGCAATCCAGGGGGACTTGTCGTTTCGAGTATTGAGATTGCCCGGATGTGGCTGGAGAATGGTGCGATCGTCCGCACAGTAGATCGTGTGGGCGGTAAGGAGGAAGTCAAAGCCAATCACACAACCCTAACTAAACAACCCTTGGTTGTTTTGGTAGATGGTAATTCGGCAAGTGCGAGTGAGATTCTGACTGGTGCGCTCAAAGATAACAAAAGAGCAGTGGTTGTTGGCAGTCAAACTTTTGGAAAAGGGTTAGTTCAAGAACTTCGCAAACTCTCCGATGGTTCTGGCTTGGCAGTCACAATAGAACATTACTTTACACCGAATGGCACAGATATTAACCATAAAGGAATTAGGCCTGATGTCAAAATAGATTTGACACAAGCCCAGCAACGGCAGCTTGGAACGAATCCAACTTTAATCGGCACTCAGTCCGATCCTCAATATGCACGTGCGATCGCAGTATTAACAAGTCGCCAAGTCTCCACGACGACAATCCATCCTAAGTTGAGAAAGTTATGAAAACTAATAGCTTTTAACTATTAGTTGTAGGATGGGCAATATTCTAGGAAAATTCATAGAACATTGCCCCCTAACCTACCCGATGCTTCGGCTATAGTGTAAACACAAGTCAGATTCCTGTTCATATCCCGGTATTACAAAGAAAGGCAGAGACTTGATTACTCTGCTTTTGTTTATAAGAATTATAGATTCTCTTCCTAAAAGAGTGATAGAAAGATAACAACCAAAAAATATAAGTTTAGAGACATTGCAGACATGAATGTTTTTGCTCAAAACACGCGTCTTATGGCTTGTTACTGTTTATAATATCGTCCAAAGTCCAATTTTGTAGCGCTTTCCGAAAAGATACGTAATTCGAGAGTAATAATTCAATACGGTTCAGTTAAGGCTAAAAAGCTGATTAGTGATATGAAATTTCGGAGCT
>JAQYWN010000692.1 GCA_029379265.1 Rhizonema sp. NSF051 | reverse complement strand
ATATTATTTTTAATAACCCATCGTAAAATATTTGGAAACTTTTAGAGCGATTGTTCGATGGGTTTATATGTAGTGATATTTCTCGTGCTGCTTTTCTCTTTTCTAAACTATCTTTGATGATAGCCAGCCCTTTGTAGCAACTTATTTAAGCCACAAACAGCATAGGAACGATTAAAGGCGATTTTTTAAACTGATCTATTTTCTGGTGGTCCGATTTGAGTAATCTCATAACCATCTGGATAACTGCGAATGGGAGAGTCAATATAAAAATTAGATTCTTGACGGTGTGGAAAGAAACGTAATATAAAGCCCCGAAATTTAAGAATATTTGTCACAGAATTTCTCAGCCATGGGGAAGGATGTTCAAAACCAAAAGCATCTAGCATTCTCTCATCAAATAAAGCAGAAGTGACGGGTTTGAGGGGCGATCGCATCCACTTAGGAAACCAACTCAAGAATAAATCACAGGTTGCTTCACCCACCCGGCGGTTTGCGTCACAATAACTAAAGTTTTCACGTTCATAATCTCGGTTATAGCATTCAAATTCTGCGTAGGTTGCAGGAATATTTTGAATATGCATTCTTTTGCCTACTTCTCGCCAAAAGTAAAAAGCTGCTAATTTTTCTTGCTCACACAGCTGCCGCCAACCAAATTGAGCATTCCAACGGATCGGCTCGTAAATAAAAGTCGAGAGTACGTAGAGAAAATCTGCATTAGTGATTTTAAAACGTCCGTGGATGGCATTCATTCGCTCTAGTGCTTGACGACCTCGCTCGCTATCGTACCCCCACTTGATCATTTCTACAACAATGACGGAAGTATCGTCATAACGTTTTTGAGGGCGATCACGAAATTCCCCTGTTTTATCTAGTAATTTCGAGATACTAGGAACACAATAAGTTTTCATCAGTGCTACTTCGAGTGATCGTACCATATCCCAAGGAAATTCATACCCATTCATCAGATAATAAATCTGACAATGATCTTGCACAGGATCTAGTTGCTGAATCCGACGAAGAGTTTCGTAACGATGTAAAGACACTTTTAATTTTTTTTAAGAATTCAACTATTCAAATCTATCTGAATATTGCAGACTTTTCCCGTTAAGTCTCAAAAAGCTGACTCACACTTGTATTTATAAAAAAGTACAGCACATAGGGTACAGTAGCTGAATTTAACAGCCAGAAGTTAGAGAAAAGTTGGAATTACCACTTCAAGCTCAGCATCTAATTGGTACTCTGGTGGTTTATAGTTTAGGCTAAATTGCAACAGTACTTATCCATGTGAGCAAATAAGGATCTTAACCATGCAGAGCATTCGTTTTGAGCAATTTGGATCTCCTTCCGAACTTCATTTGCAAGAAATTCCCATACCACAACCGGGGCCGGATGAGGTAAGAGTGAAAGTCCTAGCTGCTTCTATTAACGCAAGTGATGTTAAGAACGTACAGGGGTTGATGAAGCATACAACTCTGCCGCGTACTCCTGGGCGTGACTTTGCGGGTGTTGTGGAAGAAGGTCCTGCCAACTTAGTTGGGGTAGAAGTCTGGGGGACAGGTGGAGATCTAGGTTTTACTCGTGACGGCACCCATGCTGAGTACCTCTTGCTACCAATATCCGCAGTACGTCCCAAGCCGAGTATACTTTCCATGGAGCAAGCCGCCTCAATAGGAGTGACTTATGTGACTGCTTGGATGTGCGTGATGCAAGCAGCACAAACCCAAGCTGGTGAAACCGTATTGGTGATTGGAGCGACTGGCGGTGTTGGTAGTGCTGCTATGCATATTGCTCGTTGGAAGGGAGCGCACGTGATTGGTACGATACGACACGCTGAAGATAGAGCGCAAATCGAGCAGTTTAATGTGGATGTGGCAGATTTATCTTCTCATGATTTGGTGGAAGTAACGAAATCATTGACTAATAATCGCGGCGCAGATGTCATCATTGATACAGTAGGCGGTGAGTTAGCGCTAAAGTGCCTTGCGGCACTCGCCCCAAAAGGTCGTCTTACCGAAATTAGCGTTCCGCCAAAACAGCAGCAAGTTAGTATTGACCTGATGGATTTTTATCGCCGTCAGTTAAGACTTTTAGGAGTTAATTCCTTGGAATTAAATGCCAGTGACTGTGCGGGAATTCTAGAAAACTTGACTCCTGGTTTTGAGTCAAAAGTGCTGGTTGCTCCCAACTCTATAGAAAAGCAAGCGCTTGCCAATGCTGCAAGTGCTTACGAATTGATACTCAATCACTCTCAAGGCAAAATTGTCCTTGTTCCTGGTTGAAGATGATTTGCACGATTGGCGGGTAAAAAGCGAAAAATTAAGAAGATGCAGCAAACTATGACCAAGCGCCTACTTGTATTTATGTTTACAGCGATAGTTATGGTGACTGCGGCGATCTCCACCATATCAGATCAAGTAGTAAGTAGAACCACGAATACTATTATTGGTGAAACACCAACTGCTCGGGACACAGCGCAACCGATATCTCCTCAAACTCTTAGGGGAAAACCTGGAATCCCCACAGCTAAATATGTTGACCATGTAGGGATAACGGTACCAGACATCAATCAGGCACTGAAGTTCTTTGTTGACGTACTGGGAGCAGATGTACTCTGGATGGAATCGGAGGGAACTGGCACACAGATACCATTGGATATGCAAGGCATCTTTAACGTAGATCCTCGTAGTTCAATATTTTAAATGGAATTATAAATAAAAAAAGCTTAAGTTGCACGCTTTATTACCTCTCGGTCAATTCAACGTTTTAAACAGGAAAAAATCGTATGACGGAACACGTCGGTTTCATTGGTTTAGGAAATATGGGTTTACCTATGGCTGGCAATCTTATAGAAGCTGGCTACACTCTCAAAGTCTACAACCGGACGCCTGAAAAAGCAGAACCCTTAGTCAAACGAGGAGCAAAGTTGGTCTCGCATCCCCAGGAAGTTGCTGAACCTGGTGGGATTGTCATCACTATGCTTAGCAATGACGAAGTGGTAGCAGACATAGTATCTGAGGAAACGGGGATGCTCGCTCACTTGGGATCGGGTGGAATCCATGTATCCATGAGTACTTTAGCACCAGCAACGGCACACCAACTTGCCGAACACCATCAGCAACACGGTGTGACTTATATAGCCGCACCTGTTTTTGGGCCACCTGAGGCAGCAGCAGCACGCAAGTTATGGATATATCTATCAGGCTCTCAAGCCGCAAAGGAACGAGTGCAACCGTTAATGAAAGCCCTTGGGCAAGGCGTATTCGATTTTGGCGAAGAAGTCGGGGCGGCAAACGTAGTCAAGCTAGCTGGTAACTTCCTGCTAGGTGCTGCTATTGAGGCAATGGCTGAAGCTTTTGCTTTTGCAGAAAAAAACGGGATTGAGCGCACAAAAATTGCTGATACGATCGCCCATACGCTTTTTGCCTGTCCTGCTTATGAACGTTATGGAAAGTTAATTGCCCAACATAACCACGAAACACCCTACCTGAAACTGTCTTTGGGACTGAAAGATAATGACTTGGTTTTGCAGACAGCCGCAGCCAGCAAAACCCCTATGCCTCTAGCAAGTATGCTGCACGATCGCTTCATTTCTGCGATCGCCAAAGGACGTGCCGATTTAGATTGGACAGCATTATCCTTAGGTGCTTCAGAAGATGCTGGACTCAGTATGAAAGGCGGAGAGTAGGGGAAACAAGGTCTAGGGTGGGCAGTACCCTCTAAGATTATATGGAAAAGGAGAAATCTTGTGGGGCACTCAATTCCAGATGGTATGAACGTCGTATGCGATCGCGTCTCTCCAATGCAAGAGTTTTCTTTGTAGGAACGTTCGCCAATGGAGGTGTTCTGTGTAGAGCACCACTGTTCGTCCTTACGATAGATTCATGTGTCGCAAACATTTTTAAAATTGGGATCAGAGATGTTTCGAGCTTGAACGCTCAGAAATTTATCTACAACCGAAGTAAGTGTATTACGCTGTTATTCAATTAACTGGAGTGACAGTACTGAAGGAAAGCTTTGAATTTCCAGGTGAGGAACAATTAGTAGATACGCCATATCAATTTTCAATTTCTTCTAATCAGTACCGTAGAGTACATGGATTCTTTATTGAAGAAGTTTTTTATATAGTGTGGCCTGATCCTGATTACAAGCTTTATTGGTGGGCGAAACTACATCTACTGTTGAGCAGGTGGGATTTTTACTTTGGGCAAATAGCGATCGCCCCCATCCGTTGCCGAAGGCGATGCCTTATATTCGTGTGACAAATGTTTGGCATTTAGAATAAATGTACGTAAAACTCCAAATTTTAGCCTAACCTATGCAAACAATGAATGCTAATAGTTGATAGCTAAAAGCTTAATGGTTACACCGATTATTAGAACAAAAAAACTTCCGCGTATTTGATCTTATGAAGGCAATCACAATTTTGGGATTATTTGCATGCATATTAACCACCATATCTTTTCTACCTCAGGTTATAAAAACTTGGAAAACAAAATCGGCAAAAGATGTATCTTTTGGAATGGTTAGCATATACATTTTTGCTGCATGTATGTGGTTAATTTACGGTTTTATCAGTAAGGATGTGCCGATTATCATGACAAACTTCTTTGGTTTAGTTCTTAATGCCATCATTC
>JAQYWN010000691.1 GCA_029379265.1 Rhizonema sp. NSF051 | reverse complement strand
TCCAGAATCTTTTCCCCCAGCAAGACAGCTAAGAGCTCCCCTGCCTCTTCGGTCATCGAAGTCCCCTCAAACCTCCTAAAAAAGCAGGGGTTCAAGCCGTATTGTGCGATCGCCATCATAGGTTTTTTTGAGTCCCTAATTTTTTGCATTAGGCGCTTGTACAGAAAAGCACTAAAAACCAGAAACCACTAGCCCACGGCACTGCCCGATGGCGCTCTTAGTGGCTCCCTGATAAATTGGGAGGAATCTGAAAAGCCCCCTTTTTAAGGGGGTTGGGGGATCTCTTCTGCGTAATATCAATACCTTTTACTGCACCAGATTAATATTATAGAGTGAAATAATAAGAGGAGGTGAGCGTAATGCAAGTACGGTGGAACTTCAAAATCAAAACAGAGGAGAGTTCAAAATGATAGTATACATTCCTTTCATTCTCACCGGAGTCTTCTTATTCCTCTTTCTTCTGGAAAAATTTGTCCCCCTGCGTTCTGTTAAGCATTCGCTCAAATGGCGGCTTTGGATTAATTTTTGCGTCACTGCTTTGGCATTTGCTATAAATGCAGTTCTGGTGCAACCTCCAACCAGATTCATCATGCAATGGACAAATCAATTGTCCTTGGGATTGACTCATGTTGTGGAACTACCTGCGGCTGTGGAGTTTGCGATCGCCTTTTTGCTGATGGATTTGACATTCTATTATTGGCATCGCGCTAACCACAGATTCTCCTTTTTGTGGCGCTTTCACAATGTTCATCACATAGATCCAGATATGGATGTATCCACCGCATTTCGCTTTCACTTTGTGGAGATTGCGTTATCAACCGGATTTCGGATTTTTCAAATTGCTCTCATCGGGGTATCTACAGGCACTTTCGCTGTTTACGAGTTGATCTATCTGGGAAACACTTTGTTTCACCACAGCAACGTGTACCTTCCAGTGGAAGTGGAACGCCTGCTTAACATAGTTCTAGTGACGCCGCGCATGCATGGCATCCACCATTCCCAAGTTCAAGATGAAACTAACTCTAACTATTCTGTCATTTTTCCCTGGTGGGATAGACTGCATCACACCCTGCACTTGAACATTCCCTCTTCAGAAATCACTATTGGGATTCCAGCGTATTCAGACGCTGATGACAACAAGTTACAGAATCTCCTCATCATGCCTTTTCAAAAACAGCGTGATTACTGGCACAGATCTGAGCAATCAATTGTAGAAGGGAAAGAAAACGTCTGTTAATATGACAAAGTAGAAGATTGAGCGGATGTGTAAGCATTCAAACATTTGGTTAGTGTTCCTATAGCGTGTTGATAAAATAAATCTTAAACTTGTAGGGTGCGTTACGCTTTGCTTGTATGAATTTAGCATTAAGTTTGAGTAATGTTATTGGTGCTGGGTTGACCCAAGGTAATACCCTATCAAAGTTAAGTAATAATACTTATGTTGGTATTGATTTCGGCACAAGTACAACTACGATTAGTTATTCGATAATTGGCGATAGAAATGTACCGATTGAGACATATTCCATGCCCGTGCCGCAGTTGCTTGAAGATGGACGACTATACGAATCGCACTTAGTCCCGACGGCGATCGCATGGTATAAGGAGCAACTATTTATAGGTGTAGGTGCGTCATTACTGAAGGGTCAACTACAGCAAGGGATTAATTTATGGACTTCATTTAAAATGGGGTTGGGTGAAGATTTAGGTCCGGTTTACTATAATAGTAAATTACTTGCTGGACATCCAACTGCGACGATTGAAAAACCCGAAGATGCAGCGCGAGTATTCTTCGACTTTTTGAAGAATCAAATTGAGGATTATGTCAAACAACACAAGTTGCCATCCTGTATTCGTTATTCGGTATCCGTGCCTGCATCGTTTGAATCTAACCAGCGTACAAGTTTATTGTCGGCGCTATCGGATGCGGGAATTAAACTCGATGGCAAATTACTAATTGACGAACCGAATGCGGCATTTTTGAGTTACTTAGCCGAATCGAGTTTAAACGGATTGGGTAGTTTGAATATATCAGAATCGTCACCATTGCAAATTCTTGTATTCGACTGGGGTGCGGGCACGCTAGATATATCGATACTTGAAATAGGTAGGAGTGATATAGGTGGACTAACTTGTAAAAACCTAGCTATATCGAAGTTTACAGCATTGGGCGGGGATGACATCGACAAGCGGATTGTCAACAATGTATTATTACCGCAATTGTTTAAGCAGAATAGTTGCAGCGTTGACGACTTTAGGAGTGCCGACTTAAACAAGCGGATTATTCCTGGGTTGCAGAAGACAGCAGAGGAATTGAAAATATTGGTTTGTAAATCGGTATCATCACAAATGGTATCGAATCGCTTACCTTCCTTGGCAACTAGTAATGAAAGGTTAGAATTGAAGCGCTTGATTGAAATAGATTTGCCCAAAAAGAAATTAAACTTGGTTAACCCAAGCATGAGTTATTGCGAGTTTAATGAGGTGATGGAAAGTTTTTTCGTTGGTGCACAAACTGGCGATGTTAGCGTGTTTGCACCAATCGAATCGAGTTTGCATAAAGCCGAGTTGCATCGCGATGACTTGGACTTAATCCTGTTGATTGGTGGGAGTAGCAGCAATCCATACGTACAGGTTGCTCTGGCAAACTACTTTACAAATATTGAAATTGAGATACCTCGTGACTTGCGATCGCATGTTTCTCAGGGTGCTGCTGTCAATTCACTATTGTTGAACGGGCTGGGTTTGACATTGGTGCATCCTATAGTCTCCGAACCTATCTTATTAATTACCCGTAATGGATTGCAGACGCTGATTGCAGCAGGTACTGAGATATCTGGTATTAACAAGGAATTTGATTTTTCTACAGGAGATAAAGAACAAGAGAAAATTCAAATTCCCTTATGCGTGGGTAACGAAAATAAAATATTAACGGTAATTAGTATTGATGCTGATATTTCTTCTGGAACATTTGCCCCTAATACCTGGGTGCGAGTCAATTGTGGATTGAGTGAGGATAAGGTGTTATCTGTCACTGCGAGTATTGGTGGAGATGAAGTTGTTTCGACATTGGTTAACCCATTTGCTAATCGAGAACTCACTACCGAAGAAAGATTAGTGTTTGAGGCTGAGAAAATAGCTAACGAGATGGCAGCAAGTAATGGCGGCAAACCCTCCGTTCCAGGCTTGTTGCATTTAGTTGAGGTTTGTGCGGATGCTAAGGACTATTTGCGTGCGGCTGAAACCTTGGAATTGGTGCAGATTTTAGATAAAAACAAGCGGCACGAAACAAGTATTTGTTATTACTACGATAGGGCTGATAAGGACAAACAAGCGTTTACTTGGGCTGAAAAAGCTTACGAAAAAGACAAAAACGCGACTAATGCCGCTAATCTTGCAATACTTCATCTTCATAATGGCAATAGCAGTCAATACGAATCATTGATGGAGCAGTCTTTATCATTTAATCCTGATCTTACCTTTACCTTGATTTCCTATGGCAGGTATTTGATGGGTAAAGAAGATCAACGTAAAACCAAAGGTCGAAAGATGGTGCAACGGGCATTTGATTCCCTGTACCAATTATTTTTGGATGGTAATTTGCATTTATCGCATTATCAAATATTGATTAATGCTGCTGAATCCTTGGGTAAGAATGATGTTACTAAAATAATCAAGATGCGGAAGCTTGAATTAAGCACTAAATCTAAATTTTACGACGAAGATAGCTTGCTTGCATCGCAAATCAGGAGTAATCGTAATAGCACAGATAAAGTAATTAACCCAACTAATTTATCCGAATTTTTATAATTGGAGATTCACATCCGCATGTCTTGGTTATTACCATTTTCCAAACTTGATTCCGAACAACGCGATATTATTAATCGCATTCTTGCTAACCCCAGACAGAACTTTTTTATTAAAGGTTTTGCTGGTTCGGGTAAATCTATTTTGTTACTGTATGTCTTAATTTTAGCCAAACAACAAAATCCAGCATTACGGGTGTGTGTCGTGGGCTATACTAAGACCTTGGTTGACATGTTTAATGCCAGCATTCCACCCGAAATCAAGAATGTTTCTACGCCAAAATCTGCTAGTTCATTTGAGATGCTTGAGGATAAGCCGAAACGTGGTGTTACTGTTAATAGCTGTGGCGTTGATGTGAAAACCTATAGTGCATTCGAGAAAAGTCCCGGAGCCTACGATATGATTTTAGTAGATGAGGTGCAGGATTTATCAGAGAAGATTTTATCACTATTGCACAGCCAATGCCATCAATTAATAGTAGCTGGTGATGGCGCACAATCAATTTATGATACGGGGATGCCTGTCGATGCGATGGTATCGTTAATCAATGCTGTGACTGTTGAATTGAAAGTATTACATCGCTTACCTAACAAGATTATTGAGATAGCCAAGACAATTTTTACGAGTAACCAACTTGAGACAGCATCGCGTTCTAAATTGCGAAATGTTGATGCAACTTTAGGAAGAGCGTTGGATGTGAATGAAGAAATTCGCTATGTATTTGAAACTGCTTCAAGTTATGCTAATTCTCGTGTGAGTACGGCTATATTGTTACCGCAGAAGAAGTATATACTTGGCTTTGTTGATACTATATTGAATTTATATAATTT
>JAQYWN010000690.1 GCA_029379265.1 Rhizonema sp. NSF051 | reverse complement strand
CTCCCTGCCTCTGCCCCCTGCCCCCCATTTGTATCAACCTTAAAGTGAAACGGTATCACAGCCCTGCTTGCTAACTATATGTGTTAAAAACATGACTTTAATCATAGTTAAATTCGTGACTTTCGACCTCTGTTGTCTTTGAATCTAAATTTCTATGATGGACATAGCTTGAATTCAACAAGCATTTTTCCACATTTATAGTCAGGAAAACTTACTATGCATTTGAACAAACCTCTCATCCTGATGGGTGCAGTCAGTTTAGTCACCTTAAGTGGTGTAGCAGTATCTCCTGCCCTAGCTGATACTCCCTATCAAGATTATAGAATTCATCGGGAACACGAAATTCGTCGGGCAGAACAAATTCGTTGGGAACGCGAACATCGAGTATATGAAGCTCGTCGGGCAGAAGAAATTCGTCGGGAACGCGAACATCGAGCATACGAAGCTCGTTTACACGGATGGTAACGGACTTCCGCGAGGAAAAGTGAAAGTATCTTTTCAGATTTAACTCGCTCCATAAGTAATTAGGGGCATCTCCACTCTTATCCTAAAACACAGTTGATAAAGAAAAAATTCCAAAAAGAGGCGTATTTATGAAATATAAATTAGATTACAAACTTATATTAAGCTCTGCGGCGATCGCAATCCTTGCCGCAGGTTGTCAATTCTCATCTCCCGGTGGCAAAGTTTCTCAGAATAACCCTACCCAGGATGCAACAGATGCTTCAGCCCCGACTGAAGTTGCTCAAACTTCAGAGAAATGGTCAGATCTTAATTTAACTGACGCGCAAAAAGCACAAATGAAACAGATTAGAGAGCAAACCAAGACGAAAATAGCTGCCCTCCTATCTCCTGAGCAACAAACACAATTCAAAGCGGCAAGTCAGGGTTCTCATGAATCACCAATGAAGGTATTGCGATCGCTCAACCTATCAAAAGAGCAAAAACAACAAGCCCGCGAAATTATGCGTGATCAACGGCAGCAAATACAGGCAATTCTTACCCCAGAACAGCAAGCAAAAATGAAAGAACATCGTGGAGCTAAGGAACAGCCTTCATCTTAATTGTCTGCTTTGTTACTTGCAAAACTCATCAGACCCCCGATTTCTTTAAGAAGTCGGAGGTTTTGTATTAACTAACTTGCCGTGGTAACTCTACTCGAAAGGTTGAACCTTCGCCCAGTTTACTCTTAACAGTGATTTTTCCATTCATCAGACGTAGCAATTTGTCAACAATTGCCAGTCCCAAACCAGTACCACCATGCCTGCGTGTGATGGACTGATTGACCTGCCTAAACTCTTGGAAAATGTTTTTTAACTCATCTTCGGCGATACCAATACCAGTATCTCTCACCATCAACGCCACTCGGTCTTGACCGACTTGTTGCACTTCTACAAACACGCCACCAGTGTCTGTAAACTTAATGGCGTTGGATAATAAGTTGACCAACACTTGCCGGACACGATTGCTATCGTTGACTATCTGATGATTCTGGATGTCAATGTGAATAGCCAAGGTTAAGTTTTTCTGGTCAGCCAAGAAACGCAATTCTTCTGTTACTGTAGTTACAAGTTCCACCAAGTTAAATTCTTGCTTTTGCAGATTCAACCTCCCAGCTTCTAGAGTCGAGAAATCAAGTATATCCTCGATTAGTGTTAGTAGGTGTTTCCCACTACTAATAATTCTTTCCACCATACTTCTCAGTTCAGGGGGGAAGTAATCGTAGTAACGGCGCAACAGCAGTTGAGAAAAACCTAAAATCGCGTGCAGTGGGGTACGCAATTCGTGTGACATATTTGCCACAAATTGAGTTTTTATCCTTGCTGCTTCTTGCAATTGCATATTCTGGAGTTGAATCGAGCGTATTTGTTCATCTGCTTGCTTGCGAGCGGTAATGTTACGCATTAGCCAACGCCAACCAATAGAATTACCCTGCAAATCCTGCACAGTAGTTACACTTAACGAACAATCAAATTTGTTACCGTCACGCGCTACCATACAAATTTCCCACTCACACAAACCCTCCTTATCGCGTAATTGGAGCAGTTGGGTACGAAAAGCTTGACGTTCTTCTAGAGGAATAAAATTGACGAGCGGTTTACATTGGAGGAATTTTTTTGAGACCTGAAGTTGGTGAGCTGCAGCACGGTTAGCTTCCAAGATCGTGCCGTCGGCATCAGTTACCAAATAGCCATCTGGGGCAAAATCAAATAAGTCCATGTAGCGCTGACGTTCTTGTTCTACCAAGCCACGAGCCACTACTAATTCGTCATTCTGCACACGCAACTCTTCTTCCGCCACACGTAATTCTTCTAAGGCGAATTGGAGTTCCCCAAAAGCTTGCACCAGCAAATTCTGTTGCGGCGAAGACGACTGACCAACGTGCTGATTTAATTTTTCTGTACGCTGGCGCACCTCTTCTATCTGCTGGGCAAACTTATCCATGTTCACACGATCATCGCCTCCATCATCTATCAATCTACTTAACAGTGTAAATAGGTAAGCTACATATAAACTCTATCTAGAGTCATTAGTCATTAGTAGTGAAGGGATTATTTATTAACGTACAAGTAGGGGTGTAAGGTACAAAAATGCTTCCTTTAAACTCCTGGTAAATTTTCCACTTGCTCAAAATCCTCTATCAATAAAATGATTCCCTGAATTTCTCCTTCGATCCGAATCAGTGGAGTACAAATAACTTGGCACTGGATTGCCTTTCCACGGCGATTCCTGGCATTCAGCATCATTTCACACAGTTCTGACTCCCCAGTCATAACTGTCCGTATTGGCTGTCTGAGAGGCTCTAAGGGTAAACCGATATCCAGATTCATAAAATTCTTTAGAAAAACTTCATCAAAGCGTAAACCCCACAAATCTTCAGCCTTGCGGTTCCAGATCACGATCTGATAATCTGGGTTGAGAACAATCACTCCAGCGCGAATGCTGGTGAGGATTGATTCTAAAAAGCTATTGACGCGGTTGAGATCCTCGCTGCGTAAGCGTACTTCTTCGTTGATTGTCTGCAATTCCTCGTTGGTGGATTGCAGTTCTTCATTCATTGTTTCCAATTCCTCGTTGGTGGATTGCAGTTCTTCGTTGGTAGTTTCTAGTTCCTCAACTGTGGATTGGAGTTCCTCATTGGTGGTTTCCAACTCTTCGTTGGTAGACTGAAGTTCCTCATAAGCAGTTTCTAGCTCTTGATTGGACTGCTCAAGCTCGTTTTGTAGCTGTTTAAAATGAGTAACGTCATTGAAGATAATTTGCGCACCTAACACTTGCTTAGTGTTGTCTAACAACTGCATGATTTGCACATTCAAGTTCCTTATTTCCCGCTCAGCAGTAAACCATTCAATATCCTTTAAATTTAAGGTGTGATTATTGTTAAGAACTTGGTCAATATGAGATTGCAATTCCATTCGGTGGGAAAATTCTAAATCTTGTAAGGGACGAGTCAGATTTTGGGGATTGAGATCAAACAGACTGCAAGCTTGAGCGTTGGCTAGTATGACTAAGTGATTCCGATTCACCACGATTTGGGCTACAGGATCAATCTCAAATGCGGCTTCGTAAAGACGAATCTTGTCAGTAATTTCTGGGGTGGGTTGCGAGCTGGAGGAGTTAGCCATACTTATAAGCATCTCGCGCATGCTACCGTTTGAGAGTTTCGTAAAGATTCGTCTTCGCAAATCTATAGGAGTGAAGAAGTGATTGCGACTCAACAACATTTCTGCTTTTCCCAAAAATAGATAGCCCCCATTATTTAAAGCAAAGTGAAATTTGTGAAATATTTTACCTTGAGTCTCAGTGTTGAAATACATTAATGTGTTGCGGCAGACTAGAAGGTCAATTTTGGAAATGGGTGCATCCTGTAATAAATTGTGACGACCAAAGATGACGCAGCGCCGTAACTCTTTCAGGACGAGATAGCGATTGTCAATTCGCTCAAAGTACTTTTTGAGCAATGCTTCAGGAATGCTTTGAACTTCCTTAGCACTGTAACTCGCATGGCGAGCATAGTTGAGCGCATCACTATCTATGTCTGTCGCAAAGATTTTTACACGTTGTGAGTACTCTTCCATGCCAACAGCTTCCGATAGCAACATGGCTATGGTGTATGCTTCTTCTCCGGAAGCGCATCCAGCACTCCATATCCGAATTGGGTTGCTAAGCTGCTTAGCTGCAATAATGCGAGTTACGATCTCGTCTGTTACGTACTCCCAAGACTCTGGTTCTCGGAAGAAAGTCGTGACGTTGATCATAATCATGTTAAACAACTCTACAAACTCATCCGGATGTACCTCTAAATAGTCAAGATAATCCGTGTAGCTTTCGATATTTAACATTTGTATGCGTTTCCGAATCCGACGAGATAAGCTTGCACGCTTGTAGCCGCTGAAATCATAACCTCGGTTAAGTTTAATGTAATCTAAAAGCTCCTCTAATTTAGGGTCTTGCTCTGTATTGCTCATGGAATGTTATGATTTAGTATTATATTAAGATGTTACGCAAATAAACTTGACTTTAATAAGGTAAGGGCGATGGCATTCCGGGGTAAGATAAAATCTACCTCGCCAGTTTTAATAACAGCTTTTGGCATACTCAGATCTTGCACCTGACCGGATAAACCCTGAATATGCATATAAAGAGCAGAA
>JAQYWN010000689.1 GCA_029379265.1 Rhizonema sp. NSF051 | reverse complement strand
AAGTTTGTATGAAGGATTTTATTCCTTTATTTTAAAGCGCTGAAGCGCAACTACGAACTTTATTACAAATGTTTATACGGACATAACTTAGTATATCAAAATATCAGTAGTCTGTGTCATTAATTATGAGAGGTTGCAAGATTCCCGACTTATTGAAGAATAAACTTTAGCAAACTGAGTCAAAAATCTGTTGCGCGGTGAGATTTAATTGGTGAAAAGTAGGAGATATGATGGGATTGTTGCTTTGAAATGGAGTCATTTGATACTCGCCATCCACTAACTCACATACAAAAATGGTAGGCTGTTTGGGATTGCCGAGAAACTTCCGCGCACCCAATGCAGCATAATCAACAATCCAATATTCGGGAATTCGCATCTCCTCATAGTCTGCATATTTTTTGTGATAGTCATCCCGCCAGTTAGTCGAAACAACTTCAATGACTAACGGTACTGATTCAGGCTGAGTAACTGTAGATTTTTTTTTCCAAAGTGGTTCGTTTTTCAAATTCCCCTGGTTTACTACCAATATATCAGGCCAGTAACCAGAATCAGTACTAGGAGTTTTCACAAAACCTATTTTGGGGATATTAAAAGGAAGATTTAGCCGATCAATTTCGACCCCTAATTTTCGTGTCAAAAAACCGACAACATCTTCATGATCGCCAGATGGTGGAGGCATTTCAATTATGACTCCTTTATGCAGTTCGTAGCGTTTACCGTCGTTAGGATACCATTCAATAAATTCATCAAAGGTTACTAATTTGAGTAAAGCTTGGGTCATAATCTCACCTCCATCATTCCAGAATATTAATGGTTAGTTTCATTATGATTAGTCATAGAGACATGCTTGTAATAAGTCTTAATTAGGAACCGTTTGCGCTTCTTGGAAAATGATTTCCTGAAACTGAATCATATCTTTTTGGGGATCGGCGTGGTTGACTTTGACTAACACCTGTTCGCCCAGACTGACGGCACGTTTAAAAAACATTGGCAGTTGCAAGCCTAAATCTTCTAATAAAATTAGAGCCAAGTTGCTGTCTTCTCTCAGCCACATAAGTACTGTAACTTGCCAAACTTTACTTGGCTGGCGACGCAGATACTCTAAAGCCCAATATCTATTTGTTTGCCGTTCTACCATTGTCACCTCTTGGGTAATAGTAGAGACAGTCATCATGACTTCTTTAAGTTGTTCTCCTGAGAAGGGGAGAACTTCACCGCGTAGGTGAGCTTTTAACTGAAAATGAGTTAATAAGTCGCTATAGCGGCGGATGGGAGATGTCGCTTGAGTGTATGTATTTAAACCCAAACCCGCATGACGCATGGGGGTAATACTCATTTCGCTCTTAGGCATACAACGACGCATTGCACACGCGCGGACAAATCCGGGTGGAAGTTGGAGTAATTCCTCGTCAGGGGGTAATTCTGGCTGCGGTTGACCGCGAAAAGGGAGAGGAATGTTATGAGCTTGACCGTAGCGGGCAGCCACTTCACCAGCAACTATCATCATTTCTGCGACTAGTTGCCGAGAGAGGGAGTCATCTAAAACGTCGATACAGATATCGTCATCTTTGACTTTGATCATCGCCTCTGGCATGTTTATACTGATTGCTCCTTGGTCATATCGCCAAGTTTTGCGTCGTTGCGCCCAAGTTGCGATCGCCTCAATTTCTGGTTCCGCTTCCACACCCAACTCCAGCATCTCATCGACATCTTCATATGTCAGACGATATGTCGGCTTGATAAAACTGGCATGAATACTATAATCTTCTACAGCCCCTGAGGGATCTAAAATAATCCCAAAACTCAAAGCACAACAAACTTTTCCCTGTAGTAGACTCATTGGTCCGGTTGCCAATACTTCTGGGAACATAGGGATCATTCCTGTCGGCAAATAGACTGTACTACCCCTTTTTCTGGCGTCTAGGTCTAATTCATTCTCTGGTATCAGCCAGCGTGTGGGATCGGCAATATGTACCCACAATCTTTCCCGCCCATCGCTCAGTAATTCCCAACTCAAACCATCGTCTATTTCGGTGGTACTCTCATCATCTATCGTGTATACTTTCAAACGTGTGAGATCCAGGCGGTTTGCATCTTTATCTGGCGGAGGGGAATCCAAACGCTGTTGCGCCACTTCTAATACCTTACTAGGGAACTGAACCGGAATTGACGAACGACGCAGAAATAAGTTCTCATTCTGACTCCACCAACCCAAGTCTACCAATAGCTGAAAAGCTCCTTGAGGAGTCGCTGAGCGCCCCAGCATGTTCATGGTCTCCAGGACTGGTGTTGGTGGAGGATAGGCACGAGCCAAAGAGTCATAATTTAGCCCGACACGGACAACGTCAGCTAAGAGCGCTGCATATTTCTCTATTGCTTCTAAACGGTGACGATCATGGCGTTGCCAATCTACGACTTCACCATTGAGTGCTTGCTCTACACGAGCTAAAAATTCTTGCTGTCCTCGAGCTTTCAGCGCCTCTACTTCTAATTGGTGTTTACGTTCTGTAACCGCTGTAGCCGTTCGTGGTTCGTAAGCTTCTCCCTTTTGCTTGAAGTAGATTTTATCATCTGATAACAAGCAATAGGCGGCATAACGCTGTGACGCACTAGATTCAGAAAACAGCAGATTTGCCATTTCCTCTGGAGTGACTGTTTCTCCATCCTCAACCAGTAATTCCCAAGCTACTTCCAAACTCGATGGATCTAAATAAGGTTTTACCTCCTCGAGAAATTGTGCTATTTGCGAAGGCTTGTAGGTTTGTCCGGTAATGATATAAGTCATTTGCCGAGGTGCGAGACTGTGCGATTGACCCCGTTCATCTACCACAAACCAACGAGTTTTACCATCTGGACGGTCTACTATACCCAGACGGCGATCGCTTTGAGGTCTAAATTCAACTAGCGTCCCCTTCTCCACAAGCCTTACAACTAATTCTGATTTTATATTTTGGATTTTGCGGAAAGTTGTAAGGAGGAGCCTGTGCTGCAAGAGGGTTTCCCTCCGTAGGCATCTGGCATTGGTTTCCCTCCGTGGCAAGCTTTCCAAGACTGACTTTGGATTAAATAATTGCTATTAAATCCGCCATCCGATGAATTGAAATTTGGGAGGTTAATTTACACTCCCTGACTGAGATTTTAGATTTTGGATTCAGAACACGAAGCTAAACGCTTGTAAGCTGGGGATTCTTTTAATAATCCGCGCATCCGATGCTGGAAAGTTTACTCTTGAGTGTAAAACCAAAAGCGCTCCTCACATTCTGATCTGTAAACAAAGCAGCTGTTAGGCGCTGGCTCTCAAGATACTTTCTAGACGCATCCGCGCATCCAAAATTAACTTAGCCTTCCGCATTAATAAATGGCAACAAAGCCACAATTCTGGCGCGTTTGATCGACAATGTCAACTCTCGCTGTTGCTGAGATGTTAGTCCGGTAATCCGGCGCGGTAGAATCTTGCCTCGCTCGGTGACAAACTTACGCAATAAATCTACATCTTTATAATCTATGGGTTCTCCTGGCTTGATTGGAGACAGGCGACGACGGTAATAGCTCATATTTTACTTGATTTCCTTGTGAACAGTATGTTTATTGCAGTGAGTGCAGAACTTTTTGAGTTCTAGCCGATTAGTGGTGTTACGACGGTTTTTCGTAGTGGTATAACGTGAAACGCCAGGTGAGCGCTTTTCTACGTTGGTGCGACACTCAGTACATTCTAGTGTCACTACTATGCGGACACCTTTACCCTTAGCCATAATCTTACAAACCGTTGAGCCTGCTCTAGAATTAACACAAATCACTATTGTCTCATATCTCGCCGCATTTTTTCAACTAATCGCTTGACTTTTATATCCAGCGAATAGCCTCGAAGCGATGAAACTATAATAGTTTTAGCATAGCGATCATGCAAAGCTTGCCGCATTTGAGTATCCGAAAAAGCTGCACCACAGTCAATGGCCAAAGGAATCACAAGCAGTAGAGCCGTGGGATTGCGGACAATATTGCTGAGGGTGATAGAAACTAAAAGCGCACCCAAGCCAACGATCCCTTCTCGCTTTAAAAGAGTTTGCAAATCAGGAACCTTTCCCCGTTGGACTCCCAGAAGTTTGATGTCAACAGCATAACGTCCCAAACTTTGCCCTTGATTGTTATAAGGTAGTATCACACGTAAAATCACCCAGGCGATCGCGAAAACGAGTATTGGCACAATTTGAATACCAAACTCACTGCTTCCCAAAAGCGAACTAAGCAACCAGACAATAAAAAAATCAATCAAGAGTGCCATAGCTCGTCGTCCCAACTCAACCTGAGAATAGTGCTTAGGTGTCGCTCGTTCAATAGTCATAATCTCTAAAAATAAAATATTAATTTGTAGGATGTCTAAGCGACAGCGTAACGTACCTTCCAACGATCTCGTTCAAGAAGAATGTTATTTTTGGTAAAGCTTGAACTACAGATCCCCGACTTCTTTAAGGAGTCGGGGATCTGTGTCGCAGAATTAAAAATTACAAATTAAAAAAGCTTAGATTGTAGGCTTTCTGGCAGTTCCGTAGACGCGCAGCAGCTTCCCGCAGGATATGGTAGCTTGATTTCCGCCACCCTGTACTAGCTGTCAATATTTGCTCACAGAGAGCATATTAATTCGCGTAGGTGTAAAGT
>JAQYWN010000070.1 GCA_029379265.1 Rhizonema sp. NSF051 | reverse complement strand
AAGTATAAAAATAAAGTCAAGCCACACTCAGCAAGTAAAATAAGGCGCGTTTGAATTACACATCTTATTGAGTTAGTCCGACACTTACCTACCCCAGCTAAGAGAAACGTCTAACTACGAATAATACATGGGAGTACGGGCAACTGCCTTTAGAAAAATATTTGCAAGTTAGGGTTTCCCCGACTTAAGCGCACTGATATTCATTTATCCTTTGTCAGGATTAATGAATGTGTTATTAGAAAAAGTGTAACCCCAAACATTTATCAGCAAATTCATTCGAGATTTACATCAGGGCTGGGTGCATTTGTCATTCGCATTACAACAGTATCTACATATCACAACTGTCAGCGCTCATAGCAGAGCAATTCACAACGCGCGTAGGTGAGCCTAAATAAACGTGCGTAGGCGTTATGACTCGTAAAGAAGGCTGCTTCTCACATTTAAAGTACAGAACGCAGCTTCATCCTTGCTGGCTCCTGATGACAAAGGACAGCTTTAGCCTGAGGGGCAACGCTCGTTTCAAGCTTAATCTCCTTTAAAGAAGAAATGTGATCAGCCTTCTGAACTTGACTCACTCGTTAGCTTTATTTGTACCAACCTACTTACGTATTAGCTGAAAAGGTGACAGGTGATTAAATTTATCGTCATTCACTATATACAACAAAGCTATGTCAGCAATTCCCAATCCTAGTCAGACATTTAATCAATCTTGGAATCTTACAGACTTCAACGGTGATGGCAAAACAGACATTTTATGGCGTAATACGAAAACTGGTGAGAACCTCATTTGGCAGATGGATGGCACAACAATTACCTCTCAGGTTTTTGTGCAACAGCTCGATCCAGCTTGGAAACCCAGCTTTGGGGATTTCAATGGCGATGGCAAAACTGACATTTTCTGGGGCAATAACCAAGCGCAGTACTCACCGCTTTGGCTAATGGACGGCTCGACAATTGCCACTCAGGGTTCTGAGATATCATTTAACTTATCTAAAGATTCTATTGGCATTGGCGATTTTAACGGTGATGGCAAGAGCGATATTTACTGGGGTACCAATCAACAGTATGTCTCACCACTTTGGTTGATGGATGGGACGACAATTGCCACTGAGAGTACAAGTCTGCCGAAAGTTAACTCATCTTGGAATAAGAGCGTTGGCGATTTCAATGGCGATGGCAAAACAGATATGTTCTGGCGCAATCAGGAGACGGGTGAAAACGGAGTGTGGTTGATGGATGGTACGAAAATTGCCACTCAAGCAACTTTTGCGAAGCTTGATACAGCATGGACACCTACTGTTGGTGATTTCAACGGCGATGGTAAGACTGACCTCCTGTGGCACAATCAGAATACTGGAGAGAATGCCGTTTGGATGATGGATGATACTGGTACTAAACCTACTGGGACTTATCTACCGAAGCTCGATCCAGCATGGACACCTACTGTTGGTGATTTCAACGGCGATGGTAAGTCTGATATTTTGTGGCGTAATCAAACAACCGGTGAGAATGCTGTTTGGATGATGGATGATACTGGTACTAAACCTACTGGGACTTTTATGTCAAAGCTTGATACAGCATGGACACCGAGCATTGGTGATTTCAACGGCGATGGTAAGTCTGACATTCTGTGGCGCAATCAGAATACAGGTGAGAACGCTATATGGACAATGGATGGAACTAACGCCTCTGGAGCTTACATACAGCAACTTGATACGTCGTGGTCTGCTTTTATTTAGGAATGGTACTGGTGAGCGATCGCCAATCTTTCTTTAGATAAGTTTAAATTAGATGATAGCAGTTCTCAGTTGAATCGCATACACAAAACGCCTGCTCTCCCAAGTTTGGGAGAGCGGTATCCGAATAGCATAGGCTAAGTACTATTTGTATGTGACTCAATCGAGAAGCAGTCTTCATGCGACAGAGCAATCGTAGTGCGATCGCTTCAACCAATATTTTTCATGGCTCTTTTAGCTGGAGTTTAAGAATACTTCTTCTTAATGCGTTGTACCTACTCTAGGAACTCAGCACCTTTGTCTGGATTAACCATTGCGACAAAATTAGCGAAGCCGCTAATGGCAGCGATTACATTGGGAGAATTTCCCCAGTGCTTGTCTTCCAAACCATCTTTCTCAATTTGATACAAGGTCGCACGAAACTGCTTTAAAGTCTTCTTAGAAACGTTGGGTTTATTGTTAACGACAACTCCCGTAACTTCCTGCTGCCGAGATTTACGTAGAATCCTGGTTTTCTGTTGGTTGATAGTAAAACCTTCATGAGTGACTACTGATTCAGTGCGTTTGAGAATGTTGCAGATGTGGCGCATACTGTCACCGGAAGCGGAAAAAGTAAGGTCATCAGCGTAACGAGTGTATGTAAAACCTAAATTTTCTGCCATCGCTGTTAAGCGTCGATCTAGGCGGCGACAGATGATGTTGGTGATTGCTGGACTTGCTGGCGAACCTTGGGGGAGATGTCTTTCATCTAATCCGACATAATAAGTCTTGCCATCAAGTTCAACTTCCTCAACTACCGAAGCACTAGATAACAACCCGAATATCGTCGCCGCAGCTTCAGAGTAGCCAAAAGATTGGAAAAGTCCTTTGATACGCTTGTAGGAAATGGAGGGGAAAAAGTCTTTGAGATCAAAGTTGATAATGACATCAGCGCCAACGTGAGGGGTGGCGTTGGTGACGATCGAGCGATCGCGCCGAAAACCGTGGGAAGCTTCGTGAACTTCCAGCTTTTGCACAATATTCTCTAAAATCCAGTGCTGCACTTGTTTTAAACTGGGCATAGGTGCTGATATCAGCCTTTCTCCGCCAGTTTTTTTAGGTATTTTGAAACGAATGTAATGAGAGACGGTAGAAGTTTTGCGATCAAATGCTAAAAACCGCAGTTTCCCGATACTTATTCCCATCGCAGCCGCAATTTGTTCTGAAGTGTTGCATAGTGGTAAACCATAGCTTTGCAACCGTTCCTCATTACCTTCAGTATTATTTAACCCAGCAGATACGCCTTCACCAAGATAATTAATTTCCTGCTGCTTCTTCTGCTTCCACGCTTCCGCACGTTCAAGCCTTTCTCTTTCCCGCCGTTCTTTAGTTTCCTGACGCTTGCGCCGAGACTCTTCCAGGCGTTGCTTCAGCATTTGCCTGCGTAATTGTTTCTCGTTGTGGAGACGGCCGCTTTCCTTTCTGAGTTCTGTAAGTTCCCGCTGAATTTCTCCAGTACGGCGAATTTCATCTGCTGGATCTTGAGGTATTTCGCCCTGTGTGGACCAAAAACCGTAACGAATCATTTCTTCGAGGATAAATTCCTCTTTACTTGTTTGGCGGATGCGATCGTATAGTTCCTGGCGAGTACGGGGTTGATCGGACATATGGCAACAGTGAGGAGTCAGGAGTACACAACTTCTAATATCATGTCCTGTTAAATCTTTATAATATCTGTGAGGTAGTTAATAGTTAATAGTTAATTGTAATTAACCACCAACGCGCCTGTTAAGCGATTATTTGAACTTGATATAACTCTTAATTCCCATTTTAAATCAAAAAATCATGCGCTTTTTTTCGTTGGCTTTCCCTTCGTAAATCCCTCTGGACTAGACCAGTCAACTCAAGCGGTCTCGGGTACTATGCGTTCATTCAATCTACCGAATTCACTCCGGAATACGCATAGTACCCGAAAGACCGCACAGTCAAGAATGGGCTAGTGATGTGTGTTTAAACTAAACGCAAGGACGGCGATCCACCTCCCAAATTGCAAGGATAATCTACCAACAAAAAGCGCATGGTTTATTGGCACTCACGAGCGTGTTGCATTCGCAGTGCTAAAATATGCTCGCAAGGACCTTTATACAGCTTGTTTTGCTGATGCCAATTGCAAGTACACTCTGCATCGATTATACGCTCGTCTTTATCGATCGTCAAATGTGGATTGTAGCTTTTTTCTTTATCTTGGATAGCGCCTTGTAAAATTAATGTGTTATCTCGGTCGTTTACCGATGTCACCTGTACTACATTCTGACTTAAAAACCGCGTTGCACTTTCTTCGCGTTCATTGGCGAAACGCAATCTCTCCATCGGTAATGGTTCGCGGCTCAGTTCCCGAATGCGATAAACTTTTTTATTTAAGTCGTAAATCACACGACCTGCTTGCGTGTAAGCACTTAAAGCACCGAGAACTGCCGTCCGGCTTAAATTAAGTCTTTCTGCAAGGCTGTTAGCAGTTTCTACCCAATTCTCTCGCAAAGCATCAAAAATGATTTTCTGCGTCCATTCGTCAACGTCGGCACGGGGTGCCATTAAGTCAAAGTTACCAGACTGTGACCAATCGTTTGCCGTCCATCCCGATAAACCGAGGGTGAAGGACAAATCGCCCAGATCCGCAACATAGAATGAAGGCATACCTGTACCTAACAAGTGAACGGTAAACTTTCTAGCTGTGGGGATGAGACGTTCTAGGATGTGGAGGCGACGACGCCCCCAAACGCGAATGGTTTGTGGATCGCTTCCCAAGTAGGGCGATCGCGGACAAATCACTTCTATATCCCACGGTTCAAAAACCACTCGTACTGGCTGACCTGGTTCTAGATGATACCGCATACTGCGCGGTCCTTTTGTCTCCTTGTGGCGATGTAAGATGAAACAAATGTTGTGGATGTCCATTGGGTGTAAGTCAAACTGAGTAGCTGGCAATGACATCGCCGAACTCACTTGTAAAAAGCCTCTTACCCAACTATCTGGTAAATCGATTTTGACTTCTTTGTAAGCTTCTTCATGAGTTGTTTGAACTTCAAAACCGGAAGGATCAACTTCTAACTTAGTGCTTTTATAACTGCGGATTTTCTGAAACTCGTCGTAAAGTGCTGCGGAGTAATCTACATTTGTTGTACCGCAAGCGAATTCATTAATATTTTTAAAGACTTCGTAGCTAGCGCTTAAACACCCATAACTTGATTCATCTATACTGAAGCATTCAAAAAATACTTGATCGGGGTGAACGGTAATTACAGGATCTAGCACAAACCAAGCATCACGGTCTTTTTCATAAAGGTAATCAAAATAACGACTTCGTGCCTGATAATAAGGTTGCCAGCGTTCATATGTGTGCTTGTATAACTCGGTTAATTCTTCTTGCAATGGCTTAATTTTTGCCGCAACATCTTGCTGCATAGCTGCGACTAATTCCCAGTTAATTTCATCTTGTTTTGCACGCCATTCTTTATAAGCAGTTTTATCTTTTGGTTTAAACCGTAGATCGGAAACAACAACATCGTGTAAAGCACTGATTGCTTCCCGAAAGGCAATATTCTGCCGCAGTTCTCCGATAAAGTAAGTAGGTGGACGCTTGGTGTCTGGGGAGAAGGACATTTGCGTACTTCCACTACGTTCTGAAACTTCTGTGCTTGTTTTATATGTGTAGTTAAATTCCATGGTTTTTAAAGAAAGATGAACCGCAAAGACGCCAAGAGCGCCAAGAAAAGAAAGGAGATGTTATATTAAGTGTTTTTTTTGTATTTTTCTCTGCCTCGGTAGTTTGTTAAAGATCCTAATTATCTTACTTTGACAACAGGTTTAACTCCAATTGGTAAAGGAAGATGAGGATAATTTTGGCGAATCTTTAACATGATTTGGATGGCAGCAGCTTTATCACTAATTGCTATTGTTAGTGACTGTTGAGTCATGATTTCGGAGACAATAATTGCCGCTTCTTCACTTTTTTGTGCCTCAGCGTCGAGAAATCTAAATATTCGCTGCTTGGCGACACGACTACGATTTACGCTAGAGAGTACAGTGACAAAGTAAGGCTTTAGTTCACGTAACCGTTCTGGATTATCTATAGCGTACTTTTCTAGATAGTCAGTCACAAACAACTGCATATCGGCTGATGGGTGTTCGCTCAATTTGAGGAGATACTCTTGTCCATCTGCTGCTTGAAAGTTACGAGTTAATAAATCTCGTCCCAGTCTTCTGGCATCTTCACGGACGCTATCACAGATACTTACTAAAACTTTGGGGGTGAATTCTTCTGCACTGAGTTCTGTTGTAAAGATTTTCAGCGCAAATTCGCGGGAGTCTTTCCATTTTGCTTCTAGTATTCGCACTGCTGCTAACATTTCTTGTGAGTTGCTGCGGAGGCGATCTAATATTTGTAAAAGCATCTGCTGGGCTGCTTCCCGCACTGAGAGAATTTCATGATTGGCAAGTTTGACGATTTCGCTGGTGGTAAATTCACAAACCCAGCTTTGCGAATTATCACTCAGCAGTACACCACCTAATTCTTGTACAGCAGAAGACTTTGCAGCTAATAATTGCAAAGTTGTTTCTTTGCTGATGCTTGACTTCCAACCCCCCTGTAATTCTTGTAGCAGATGCACTAAGTAGCTATGAATGCCTTGGTGCTTTTCAGGAAGAAGTAGAACTTCGATTAAATCAGATGCTAGCTGAATGGCAAAACTTGGGTATGTTATTCCTAAACGGTGGATGATTGGTTTGATGGCGTTGCGAATATTCTCGACTGCATTCACTGCCATTGCCAAAATTAAAGTTCTCTCCTCATTTAGCAGTTTCTCATCAGGCAGTTGTCCAAATAGCTGGATGCCAAGAACTTGTAACGATTCATGAGGTGATGAAAGGAGTGATTCAATAATGTGCGGTGGTAAGTTTTTGGCACCTATTTCGTGATTGAGTAAGATTTGAACGCCTAGTTCTGGAATTGCCAGCAATGGATGTGTTAATAAGTCATTGATGATATCTAAGCTTAAAGTACGTAACTGGGGTGCAAAGCTTACTAGCAAGGTTTCGCCAATGTCTGCTGCCATTTCCCCTTGTGTTGGGGATAGCGATACTAATTCAGCAATGATTCGCCCTATTAATACTTTTGCAGTGCGATCGCCGATAATGAATGATGTCAATAATCTACGGACAAACGCACGGGTATCACTTTGTTGACTGATCACTAAAGCAGTGATGAAGTTGCTGTCTTCTGTGAAAAATTCGTGTTGTTCCTCAATCCAGTGGTAAGCTTGGTTGCGAGCGCTTTGAGATAAACAGTTGGCTAAGGCGAGAATTAATTCTTTGTTTGGTTGAGAAGGGTTGTACTTTATAAGTGCTAGTTCAAAGCCAAATTGCACAGTCACTTCATACAGTTTGTTAACAAGTTGAATAATTGTATTTATATCAAGGGACGAATAGAAGTCGGGACACGCTTTCAAAACTTTGATAGCAAAATGGTGAACTGGTAAACATTCACTTTCGCGGAGTAGCTGTAGCAGTGCTTGTGGATTCTGTTCCCAAAGTTGTGGAAACGCCTCTTCTCGCGTTTGAGGTTCTGGATCTCCTGGATGATAACCTTCCCGACACCGCCAAGCTTTGGAATTAAGTTTTAACTCATACCGGGGACTGTTGGCGTAGAGGATGTGGTTGAAGGTTAAATAACCAGCATATGCGTCCCAAATACGCTTAAACTCAATACGTGTCCAGTTGGAACGGTTCCACTTATAGAAACTATTTTCTCTAACTGCCTGCGCATCTCGATCCGAATATTGCTTTATAACACCGACAGCCATTTCTATATAATTGTGATCGCCTTCTTCACCCAACTGTTTGAGAGTTCGCCAGATGCGTCGCAGCAGATATTCACGAGTTTCCTTGCTAAAAGCTAGTCTTGAATTAGGAAGCTTCAGTTCTTCTTCAATATCGTTTTGAATCAATTCAGAACAATGTTTCTGATAATTATAGCTCTCTTGTTTTCTAAGCTCCTCACCACTAGGTAATTTTACATAATAATCATTGCTGCTAAATCCTGCTGCTTCTTTCTCGAACCTGTAAGCAAGGATGCCGAATACTTCTGCGTCATGGCGGTATTCAGCCATTTTGAAAATATGGCGCAGTCGCTGGAAGTAATTTGGTTGAAAAGGTGCGTTGCGTACAATCTTAATTAAAGCTGGACGAACCTGCTGGTTATCGATTTGATAGATTGTATCTATTACAGCAAAACGGTTGTAGTCATCGCCTTCTAAATAGTTTTCTAAAGCTGTTGCAAAGGCGGATGCTGAACCACTTCGCGCTAAAGAACGCAATTCTGGTGGTAGAAACTCGATAATTTCTATTTGTAAACTAGCTTTGGTTTCCGCATCCGCAAGTTTTAGCAGTGCTTCAAAAGCGATACGGCTGACAAAATCTGGACTTGAGGTATTTTGATACAGTTTGATGAGCGCGGGAATGGCTTCCTCACCTCCACACCAACCAAGTGACCAACCAATGCAGTAATCTCTAAAAGGTTCACTTGTGCTAATAAGTTTGACTAATAGCGGTGTCGCTTCACTTATTTTAAGTTCTCCTGCACGCCAAATTGCTCTTTCCAACTTCCATTTGCTGGGTTGGTTATTAGCAAGGCGAGTTAGAATTGCTTGTTTGCGTGCATCAACAGTAGGGAGTTGTGGAGTTTCTGCTGACTTCGTTATTGAGGTAGTGTCAGTTTCTACTGCGACATTATGATATCCCTTGTTCGTCTTCTCCCCTACCAGCTTATCAAAGATTCGCTGTGCTTCTGATAATGGTACAGCTTGAGGGGTTTTTGTACCTTCTTTCAAGTTTGTCCCTTGGCGTCCGTAGCGAAAATTTACTACGTAACGTTCCTCAGCTATCTGACACAGATCAACTTCGTAGACTTTATCAGAAGTTCCCTCTTGATAGTGCAGGGTTGTGCGTTTGATCATCATGGTACTTTTTTTACCAGCAAACCACCTGTAATGACTTTCTATTATGGCCTGCTTTTTTCGGAGTCGCCAGATGTCGTCAGGAGTAACATACAAAAGTTATCTGTTGAAGACTGGGTATAAGGGTTGCCGATCAATCCATCTTTGTCACCAGCAGTTGCCACTCAGCTACAATATTGCTGGGAATATTAAGAATGAGTGCCTGTTTTGTTGAGATTGGCACGTAAAGTTTTAGCGAATCAGTTGTCGGTAGTTTAGGGAAAATATCAGTCAGGTTATATTCGCCTACGTTTGGTGCAGGTGCATTTACATACACATCTGATGCACTTAGTAACTTACCACTTCCTGTGATGATTTCCAAGGAGCGGGGGTGCGTTAGTTCAACCACACCAGGAAAACCTACCAAACGCAGTCTTAAATCTTTTCTGGCACTCTGATAATTCTGTTTGAAAAGCAGCACTTGCCAAGCGTATCCTTTTTCATCTTTGATAGATACGAGTGAGTGATAGCGCAAGACGCCTGGGGAATCGTGGTGTTGGCGCAGTACGGCGTGTGCTTCTTGTATACCAAGACTTGCAGTAGTTAAGACGAGCAGGACGATTAAGGCGCAACGACAGAAATATTGTGGAAGTTTTCGCTTTAAGTAATACATGATGAGGTCAATTTTATTTAATTGTCCCTTGAGTCTTAAGAGGGCAGATCGACTTGTTGGATATCTCACACTTGATTGACTCCCTGAAGCAAGCAATGTCTGACGACAAGCCCCTGCTTTGTCTAGGCACAAAGCACTGCAATTGATGTCGGGTGGGGTGAAGGAGAATTTCTGAAATGAAGTGCAACGCGATGATATTGCCCGCATTGGGATTGACGAAAATTCAGATGCGATCGCACTTCAAATACAGCATTGCTTCTCATAAGATATCTGTCCCTGCTTTTCAAATTAACTAATATTTAGTTGACAAAACTCAGAAATGCTGGAACTCCACGATGAAGTAATAATTGAGTTTCTATTTACATTTGGGGAAGAAAAAAGCTGATGAAGGAGAGTTTCATCTCTTTTGATAGCTGGAGCGTGTTTTTTGTCGCTTTTGAGAGAAGGCTAATTGTTGGCGCTCTCACTCATTCGCAATACATCCATATATATACAAATTTGTCAACACTTAAGTTTTAGCTATGTTAATTTTTGAGGAACACTTTCAAGACAACAGCAACGAATGGGTTACTAAGGATTCTGAGGAATGCAGCCTCTACGTAGACGCAAACCATTATTATGTATTTGAACACAAACGCGCAGGCAACGACTCATGGCTGACGTGGACATCTGCGGATTTCTTCTATGACAGAAAAGAGTTTCGCATTCATGTTGTGCTGGAGAAAGTCGCTGGTGTGTTCAATCATGGGTATGGTTTTGTCTGGGGACTTTCAGATAGCACTAACTTCTCTGAATTTATCATCTGCGATAGTGGCTACTACCAAATATCCAGGTATAATGACGGCAGTGCGACAAAGTATGTTGCTTGGAAAAGCTGTTTGGAAATTCGCGGTTCCAACACTGTAAACGTGCTAGAGATTCGACGGAATGACGATATTGTAGAGTTTTATATTAACAGTGTACTTTTAGAAAAGCTCCCAGCAGATACGGTGATGCAAGTGAGCGATCAGAAATTTGGCTTTATTATCTACGACGAAATTAAAATTAAGGTGCATAGCTTGATTATTAGTGCTGAGGATTGCGAAACTAGTTCTTATCTAGTGAATCAGTCTGATGATGCCACAAAAGCATCCTTTTTGCAGCATGAACCACCCGCAAACGATACGCTTGAAAACGTATTCGCTGAATTAAAAGCGTTGGTTGGACTCGATCAAATAAAGCAACAACTTTTCTCCTTAGCCAATTTTTTGAAGGTGCAGAAAGAAAGAAAGGCACGAGGACTCAAGAGAGTGGATACTTCACTGCACCTTGTTCTATACGGACCCCCTGGCACTGGTAAGACAACGATCGCCCGATTAGTGGGTCGTATGTACAAACAACTGGGTTGCCTCCAGCAAGGACATGTCGTAGAGACTGATCGCGCTGGAATTGTCGGTGGTTACATTGGACAAACAGCGCTGCGTGTAGCTGATGCAGTCAAGCAATCGCTGGATGGTGTACTCTTTATCGACGAAGCCCACGCCCTTGTCCCCAAAGATGGAGCTTCTAACGATTTTGGTCATGAAGCCGTACAAGCTTTGCTGAAACGCATGGAAGATCACCGCGATCAGCTGGCTGTGATCGTGGCTGGTTACCCAAAAGAAATGGAGTATTTCATCGCGTCAAATCCCGGTTTGCAATCTCGCTTTAGTCGATTATTTTACTTCGATCACTATACAGTAGGCGAACTCGTTTTGATTTTCGGAAAATTCTGTTACGACCACGGATATACAATAGACATTTCCGCGCGTATCGCTCTGCAAAAAACTTTTGAAATAGCTTACCAGAAGCGAAACAAAAGTTTTGGCAACGGGCGATTTGCTCGGACTATTTTTGAGCGCAGTGTTGAACAACAGGCAAACCGGATTATAAATTGTTTGGACGAAATGGACGACTCGGCAATTTCCCTGATTACAGCAGAAGACGTTATTGAAAAAACGAGAGCATCATTCACGTGAGGGAAAAACTTTTTGATTTATTGAATTTCCTTGCCTCGGTCTGTAAAGCGAACCTTTTTAATATTCCATTGAGTATTACTAACTAAGGTTTTGCGAAGACTGCCGAATAGCGTAAACTGTTCGCAACTGGAAAGAGAAGTGAATTGTCGTCGGGAATTGGGAGCGGTTCGCAAATCTACCGTAGCTACACCTTTTTTAATACTTACGCGATACCCAGACAAGTCAAAGTCAGCAGTATCCTGTTGTTGTATAATTTTACCTACAGCATCTGTGACTGGCTCTTGTGCTAACACTGACACTTTTTGGGGAATGAGTTCTTGACATTGGGAATCACTTGTGTATAGTGTAGCTTTAGCATTTTGAGTGGTAACTTCCCCAGACGTTAAGGAAGCTTTATTTTCGGCGAGGAATTCTTTCGGTAGCAACGGTTCAACACGAGTAGATTTTTTAGCTCCTAGATCAGCCATGCTTGGTGCGGATGATAAAGTACTATTGTTTGTACCAACTGCTGGTGTTTTGGTGTCAAGGTGACGAGCAGTAGACATAGAATGACAACTGCTAAAGCTAGCAACTACAGCTATAAGAAGAAAAGGATTAATAAATTTTTGGCTAGCGTTCATAATTGTGTTATTTATGCAAATATTTTTCTATTAACTTCCATGACTGCGGCTCTCTCATCCGTATGAATTTGTATGTCGATAGCTGTTAACAGTTAATCAAGAGAGCGTTAACTGTCAAAAAGCTATATTTATGAATAATTCAGGATGACTAGATAAAAATTGAGTCATGAGAAAAAGGAGCAGAAGATGAATTTAAGAAAGGTACAAGAAATAAGACCGCGCAAGTCTTTTGCCCAACATTGGCTTAAAAGTGAACAGGCACTCTTAGAGATTATTCGTGCCGCAGAATTACTCAAAGACGATCGCATTTTAGAAATCGGTCCGGGTACTGGTATTCTAACTCGCCGTCTCTTACCTTTGGTAGAATCTTTGGTAGCAGTAGAAATTGATAGCGACTTGTGTACAGCGTTGACAAAACAACTCGGTCGTGAACAGAATTTTCTACTGCTCCAAGGAGATTTTCTCTCGCTGGATGTAGCATCTCTTCTGACATCATTTCCAGCGTTTAAAAAGCACAATAAAGTTGTTGCCAATATTCCATACAATATTACCGGACCAATTTTAGAAAAACTGTTGGGTACAATTTCTGTGCCAAATCCAGAACCATATAATTCAATCGTGCTGTTGGTGCAAAAAGAAGTCGCACAAAGACTGGTTGCTAAACCAGGCTCGAGAACATTCGGAGCTTTGTCGGTACGGGTGCAATATTTGGCAAACTGTGAGTTAATTTATACGGTACCAGCCAGAGCCTTCTACCCACCACCCAAGGTGGACTCAGCCATAGTTAGGCTTGTTCCATACCAAATTGAACCACCAGCTGAAAATGCACAACAGTTAGAGACTCTGGTAAAGTTGGGTTTTGGGGCAAAGCGCAAGATGTTGCGAAACAATTTGCAATCGTTTGTGGAACGAGATCGCCTCACTCACTTACTCGAACAATTAAATATAAATCCCCAAGCCCGAGCTGAAGATCTCGGCGTCTCTCAATGGGTAACTCTAGCTAATCAGTTAGGAACAATAAAAAGTGAGGAGGCACGGAGTCAGCAATAAAACTATTACTCGCAATTTCGCTCTTTCGCTCCTTGGGGTATGATAGAAAGCTACGTCTAACTAGTGACTACACAGAATTAAACTATCTAAACTCTTAATTCAAACTCTTAATTCCTAACTTTTAGAATGCGTTCTTACACCCTAATAGCCCCTGCTAAAATCAACTTGTATCTGGAAATCATTGGTGATCGCCCTGATGGGTATCACTCGTTAGCAATGGTACTCCAAAGCATTGACTTGGCAGACCAGATTAATGTACAAGTCAATAGTACTGATGACATCCGCATTCGCTGCGACCATCCACAAGTCCCAATAGATAAAACTAATCTGGCATACCGGGCAGCAGAACTAATAGTCGCAGAATTTCCTAACGCCTTTGCTCAGTACGGCGGTGTAGACATCACTATCGACAAGCGTATTCCTGTGGCTGCTGGGTTGGCTGGAGGTTCGACGAACGCAGCAGCAGTTTTGGTGGGAATAAATTTGCTGTGGAATTTGGGATTGACTCAGACAGAATTAGAAGAATTGGGAGCAACTTTAGGTTCAGATGTGCCATTTTGTATAGCGGGTGGAACAGCTATTGCCACCGGAAGAGGCGAACAACTTTCTCCGCTACTCGGTTTAGACAACATATATATAGTATTGGGAAAATATCGTAGTCTGGAAGTTTCGACTCCTTGGGCTTACAAAACTTACCGACAACAGTATGTCCGTTCTTATATTAAAGATGTGGAAAGTTTAGCAGCACGTGCAGGCGCAGTTAATTCTGGAGCGATGGTAAAAGCTATTCAAAAGAAGGATGCGCTCTTAATAGCTCAGGAGTTACGTAATGATTTAGAGCGTGTGGTGTTACCAACCTATCCGCAAGTGTTGCAACTCAGGGAGATGTTGGCTAGTGAGAAAGGCGTTTTGGCAGCAATGATGTCTGGTTCAGGTCCCAGCGTGTTTGCTTTGTGTGAGTCTCAACAGCACGCAGAACAAGTTATGCTTCAGGTTAGGGAGAAGATTCCCAATCCGGATTTAGAATTATTTGTGACTCGGATGATTACACATGGGATTCAGATAGCGTCATCGGTTTAAATAAATGATTAAAACACGTCAGTACCGCTTTGGGGAACTAAAAATTAAAAAGCTTTGATTAAAGGCTTTTTGGCAGTTTTTAATAGTACTAGTACTGCTCAATCCAAAATCTAAAAACTACAAAATAAAATATTATGAGCGATCAGAATGTAACACAAGTACCGGAGCAAAGAGAACAGGTTTCACCAACTCCATTTCGCTGTTTGACTGGGGCGATCATGTCAGGGGGATTGGCATTCGCATCTTATTCTCTGATGATGGCGATCGCCACAACTTTTGCTAATAAACCGATTCATTCTGATAACCCAATGGTCGTGAATCTTTCCTCTGCTGTTCGTACCTTGGTTGTGGGTATAATTGCTTTGGGAACTGGAATATTTGGGGTGGTGGCGATCGGGTTGCTAGCGTTAGCTGTGCAGTTGTT
This sequence comes from Rhizonema sp. NSF051, assembly GCA_029379265.1. GTDB lineage: Bacteria > Cyanobacteriota > Cyanobacteriia > Cyanobacteriales > Nostocaceae > Rhizonema. The sequence continues at coordinate 1,712 of JAQYWN010000070.1, read as the reverse complement.
AGTGCAGCAGTTGACAAAGCAGAAGAGTTAATGTGCAAGAAATGGGTTACTACATTAATTTAGCTCGACATAACTTTAGTACATGCTCAGCCTACTATGTTCGATCACTCACAAGATCCAGTAACTGAAGATGAATCGCTAACGACACCACCGTTGCTCATCAAACGCCACCGACAAATTCGCAATCTGATTCTAGATTACGCTATGGGAGCGGCGATTATCGGGCTAAATCCATTTCGCGGTATTCTGACGTTGGTATTGCTGATTGTTGGGGTGTTGATATTGAAAATGATGTGGGATATAGGCTCGAAGTGGGGCTATACTAAAGGCCAAGATCCCCTGGCGATCGCCGGAAACATCTTCGGTTTTCTGGGGGCATTTGCGCTTGCCTTTATGGCTTGGGTAACCATGTTCTGCCTTGGGTTGTATGTACCACTGTTGTCTGGGTTTGCTATTTCGGCAGCTTTCTTTACCCTGACTTGGACACTGGGACAGATAACTAATCAGTTTTATGCCAGTGGTAATCAAGGAGGACGGAGATGAAGTTTGGACGTCGGCAAATTCTGCTTGCAGGACTGACATTTGGGGTGGCGGCAATTGGAACTCGTAATTACCATCGGTGGCAAACGAAGAGAAAGCTAGAGGCATTGGCGAGGCAACGATATGGCACAGATCTTCAAGGTCTTTTGCAGAAAACTTTTGATGCCGATGAGAAGCAGATAGAGCAAGGAAAAAAGATTCAGGCATCGTTAAAGTTGACGCCGCCCAAAATTCCTTATGAGCGCGACATGTCTAAGCTCCTGATCCAGTGTAGCAAGTTAGGAACTCAGCAATACCTTGCAGGCAAGGTCAATCCTTCCTTTAACGGGTCAATCAAATCTTTACCTGCATATACTCCTGCGTTAAATAGTTATACTCAGATCGCTTCATTCAAGGGTTTGGAAGATGCAAGGAGTTCGGAAACAGTAGAGGTTGATGTTCCACAGAGCGATCAACCGCAAACAGCCACTAAAGATCCGGTGGAAAATGATTTGGACACTGCCCAAAAGGAGATTGGCGACACTGTTACACAAACAGTGAAAATCCAGCAGCTTATTCCCGTCTACTTTGGCTTTGTTCTAAGCTCCAAGACTGCCAACATCATTATTTTTCGCGGCACTCAAAGGACAACAGAATGGATTCGAGATATACTACTTTTTCAAAAGGATTATGAAGGTTTTGCAAATAGCAAAATCCACTCCGGCTTTGCTAAGATCTATCAAAGGTTAGCTCAGCAGACTCATGATATTGCCAGTAAATTGAATCCATCTGTGCCTTGTTATATCTCAGGGCATAGCTTGGGATCTGCCCTCGCTACTCTCGCGGCAGTTGATATTGCACAAAAGTTTCCCAAACTTAGAGAGCAAATCCGATTGTACACTTATGGAGGACCACGGGTTGGCAATCCCAATTTTGCGCAAATGCACAGTCAAATCGTTCCCAACAGCTACCGCATCTTCAATCTAGCAGATACAATTCCTCTGTCTCCCCCGACAGTATTTCGGAAAGATCTCTACGTGCATGTAGGTCAAAATTGGTCTTTTTTAGCACAGTATGGCGATATTCTACCCAATCACGCCGTCGATACATACCGTGCTGCTATTAATAAGCAGGTTGAAACTGATGGCAAGCGCATATTTCCAAATGCTGGTCTAATGTAATCAAGATAATTT
>JAQYWN010000688.1 GCA_029379265.1 Rhizonema sp. NSF051 | reverse complement strand
ATCCTAATCCACAAAAATTAATCTAATACTTCTATTGCAATATTTACTTACGTTACTTTAGGTAAATCAACAAGTTCAATCCTGGAATGGTACGAGAAAGAGTCCATAAAAGAAGGGTGATGTAAAGTAAACCCAAACACCATTGATACCAAGCAAGGGTAGAAATGATACCTGGTAAGTGTTCGTCTCGCAAGCGAATGTCATTAAAACCCAATTTGAGTAAGTTGTTAAGGCTAAAGTCATAGTAATTGAGCCAGTTCCACCGACGGTTCCACAACAAGGGTAAATATCGTTCGCGAAACACCTCATACCTTGGGATCACTGGTAAGCGCCCAATCAGTAATCGCAACTGCCGCATAGTACCGTCTTCTCTAAAATAGGAAACATTCATTAAGTCGTGATAACGACCTTGGTGGTAAAGTCGGAATAAGAGAAACGCTGGTACGGGAAAGATGATCATGAAAAGACACCCTATTGTCAGCCATGATTGTTCTGCACTATAGAAGATCGCGAGAAAGCCAAACAGTGTCAAAAGGCTAAAACTTGCGATTATCCAACTTGCTTCTTCACCTGTAGGAACGATCGCTACTGGGTGAAAGCGGCGAAATCTGTCAACAAGCCAAAATAGTAAGCCAAAGTGGGCGATCGCAATCATCCCCACACCAAACACTAACCAAAAATTAGTCCCATAACCAGAAAGAAGCAGCAGTAAACTTAGCGTCAGCCAATTCCATGCTTCCAATAACCAGCCAATTGGCGAGAGCGGTTCGGTAACAACGATGCGCGGGCTGATTTGGGTGTAAGTTTCCAAATCAATATCTGCCAAAGTTAGTAACTCTCTGATGTTGCCGAAAGGTTGTATCTGACGGTGACGGGCGATCTCCATTGCTTGAGCAGTCCCAAAACCCACATCTTTCAAGCGTTTCTGGGAAGCACTATTGATATTTGTCCCAACCAAAAGCAAGCTTAACTCTTGTCGTCTTAGCTTCTGCTTTATATATTCCAGCCGATTAGCATCAGCAATTTGTTGTAACTGACGGAAATTTTGCGCCAAATTCCGCAAGACGTTTTGATTGCCTTGCATCTCCACAACCAATTTTTGCCCAATTTTTCCAGGATTGCCTAATATTTTTGCTTGGTTAGAATCAAAATTTAGACCTGATACATTTAAATAGGCTTCTTTGGTAAAGCCGACATCGCTAAAATCGGCTTGCTTGAGAATACTAACACCCTGTAAATTCACAGGTTGGTTAAACTGCGCTTCTCTAAAAAAAACATCTTGAGCGAAGGTTGCTTCGGCAAGGCATAAGAACTGATGAAAAATGGCTTTTGTGAACTGTGCTTGATTGGCAAAGCGAACTTGACGAAAATCAGTACTTCCATGCCACTGCACGCGAGTGAATTTAGCTAATTGCTGAAAATTTGCTTGAGTAAAGTAAGCCGCGTCCTCAAAAGTGCTGTCTTGGAAATAAGTGCTTTCCTGAAATTCCGCTTCCTTAAAATTAGCCTTGTCAAAAAATATACTGCTTTGAAATTGGTTCTGCTGCCGAAAAATAGCATTAGCAAAGTTCACTGGACGGCTAAATCTTGTTTCTGTCCAATTCGTTTTTTTATTAAAAATGACACCACGAGCATCTACAATCTGAAGAAAAAATGTGTTGGGAAATTGCACGGTGCCATTAAAGTGAGTTTGTTCTAATGTTAAGGAACCACGGAATACACTGATTTCACTGGATGTGCTTGACTTAGCTAAAAGTGATCGACAGTCTCTGGAACTCTTTAAGCCGACAGCAAGAGACTGCAAGCAAACTCCCCGCAAACGTTCCAGTTGTTCTTGCTCGGATGGGGTGAAAATAGGGGCGATCGCTTGTGCGTACAAAGGAGTTCTTAAACCTAAATCGCTCCCAATAAAACTCCCGAGAACGATTGAGTGACTCAAATCTAAACCTAAAGGTTTTGTCCCAGTCTTCTGTAATTCTTTGCGCAATACCTGGTAGAAAGTATCTCGGAAGCTGGTATTGTCAGGTCGTAAATCTATCACCATCTTCCGTAAATCTACCATAAAATTCCCTTCACGGATGATGGGTGTATTTATTCGCTCTTGTAGAAGATCTGAAGTCAGGACGATGCGTTCTGGTTGTGCAGTTGGTATTGCCTGTGCAGGGAGAGGAAGTAATAACAGCGATAAAGCACATAGACAAATCAACAAGTAAGTTGTCTTCAAATAACTTAAGGAGATAAGAGGTTTATACCATTTCACGAAATTCAGGGTAAAATCGACGCCCTCTTCAATTAGCAATCTCATTCGGGAGCCAGAACAATAATAACGTAAACTTTCTGTAGAGACTTCGCCCAACGTGTCGCTACAATACGATGAACTAAAATAAAGACTTAATCGTACTCCTACTAATTCCTCCTCTCCACTTCCGATTTTTGTGTCTACCCATCCTTCTCAATTACATTCCTCTGACAATAGTGTCGAAGTGCCAAAATTACGTCGCCCACAATTTAACTGGCTGCAACCTTTGGCATTGCTTGCACCATCAGGCGTTTGGCTGTTACTTTTACTAGTACTGCCAACACTGCTCATTTTAGAGTTGAGTTTAGTACCGGGAATTAGACCGGGGGATATAGTAAATCCTAGTGGCTTTGACAATTACATCCGCATATTTGACCTTCTTTACCTAAAAGTCCTAAAGCGATCGCTACTTTTTGCTGTCGGTACCACAGTCATTTGTTTGCTCTTAGCTTTTCCCGTAGCTTATTGGATTGCTATGATAGCACCCCCAAAGGTGCGGAATTTACTTCTACTCGGCTTTGTTTTGCCTTTATGGACTTCTTCCTTACTCCGTTCTTATGCTTGGATTGCAATTCTCCGTCCTACTGGCTTACTCAACGGTGTTCTTACCAGTTTGGGCTTACCTGGTTTGAATTTACTAAACCGCAGCCCTGCAGTATTAATTGGCATGAGTTATAGCTTGCTGCCATACATGGTTTTAATTCTCTACGCCTCTTTAGAGAAACTAGACAAGCGTTTGCTAGAAGCCGCAGCTGATTTGGGGGCACATCCCGCACAAGCTTTTTGGAAAGTTACCGTCCCTCAAACCCTTACCGGAATAGCTGCTGCTTCTTTCCTTGTTTTCATTACAGCATTAGGTGATTTTGTCAACCCCGAATTGCTCGGTGGTGCTTCGAGTATGACTATGTCGCGGTTAATTTACAACCAGTTCCTTGGATCTACGCAAAATTGGGGATTTGGTTCAGCTTTGAGTGCGACGTTAATTTTAGTTGTTAGTATTGCGATCGCCCTTCTCATTAAGTTTGGCGATCCCCAACAAGAGCGGTAATTTGATAAGTAGGTCAGCACAAATAAAGCAAAAAGAGCAATGCTCATCATTATATACGAGCGTCATTGGTCATTACAATGTTATGGAATGGGTAGTAGTGAAGGTGTGAATCCTTCAAGGTAGGGAGAATTGACCGCTATTCTTGCGGTTGATCAGCTTTCTCGACTTGTGGGTAACGTTGGGTAGACTTTACCCTGCGGTTTAAAGTTAATTATAAAATTGAGAAGATAGGCAATCAAAACAGCGAGGTGCTAATGACTTACCCGGAACTGCGCCAAAAAATCGAACAACAACTAGCCCAATTGCCACCCGATCAACTCTCCAAAGTCAGCGACTTCCTGAATTCTCTGCAAAGCAAAAGTACTATTAGTCAACGTCCACTTCGTCGGTTGCCTCCAATTAAACGAGGAACCAAGGCGGGCGATCTGCTAAAATTTGCTGGAACTTGGCAAGGTAATGATTTGGAAGAGTGTCTTCGCTCAGTCTATGAAACCCGTTATAAAGCTCAGTTTTGATTTCTGTCTCCATGTATCTCTTAGATACCAACCATTGTAGTTACATCATTAATCACACCCCTAACGTCATTGCTGCTGTGCAATCTCGTTCTAAAGCGTGACATCGGCATTAGCATCATCACTTACGGCGAACTGCTCTACATGACAGAAAAATCAGAACGACAAGCCCAAAACCTTGCCGCAGTTCAAGCATTTTTGATAGGTTTTGACTTGTATTTCATTGATGAAGAAACCGTTATTTTTTACAGTCAGATCAAAGCTTGCTATTAATTATATGCGGATGAATGATATCCGAAAAAAGGAGACTTGAGGATGAACTTAAAAGCCGTTGCCTGGCTGTTCCAAGAGACATTCAAAGAATGGAATCAAGATAAAGCGTCGAGGTTAGCGGCGGCATTATCTTATTATGCAATTTTTTCCATTGCCCCATTACTAATTATTGTGATTGCAGTTGCTGGATTTGTAAAAGGACAAGATGCGGCAAGAGGTGTTATAGAGAATCAGCTTAAAGGTTTAGTTGGGCTTCCTGCGGCACAACTCATTCAGACAGCGATTCAAAATGCCAATAAGCCACATCAAGGCACTATCGCCTCCATTATCAGTATCGTAGTCTTGCTATTTGGTGCTACTGGCTTATTCACCGTTCTGCAAGATGCTTTGAATACGATTTGGGGTGTGCAACTGAAACCAGGAAGCAGTGTTAAAAATCTCGTGCGTCAACGTGTTTTATCGTTTGCAATGGTGTTAAGTATTGGCTTTTTACTCCTCATTTCTTTAGTACTTAGTACTATTTTATCT
>JAQYWN010000687.1 GCA_029379265.1 Rhizonema sp. NSF051 | reverse complement strand
ATACATTGGTAGTAGAAATTAGAGAAAAGAAGTACTAGGTGATACTATGAAAAAGCTTATATTTACAAAGGCTACTAGTTATTTGGCAATTTTTCAGAACTATGGAACTCATGGAGGTAAATATTATCAAACAGGTATGTAAAATCCTAATTATCGATTGATAACGACTGGATAGAATGCACAATAGTCAAGAAATTTGGGTGTGTCTTCTATTTATTAATTTAGGAAGTAAATTAATATGGAAAATTTGGCAAGCGAACAAGCTGAAGAAGCTGCGTTTCGTTTGGCGGCAATTGTGGATTCTTCTGAATATGCCATTATTAGCAAAACCTTAGAAGGAGTCATTGTAAGCTGGAATACTGGGGCAGAAAGACTGTTCGGATATAAAGAAAGTGAAGCGCTCGGTAAAAATGTGACAATGCTTCTTCCAGGCGATCGCTTGAACGAGGAAGTGCAAATTCTGGAGAAATTGAAGCGCGGAGAACGAGTTGAACACTTTGAAACCGTGCGTCAACGTCAAGATGGGACGCTGATCAATCTTTCGCTGACGATTTCGCCAGTTAAAGATAAAACTGGTAAAGTCATCGGTGCCTCGAAAATTGCGCGTGATATCAGTACTCGTAAACAAGCTGAAAACGCTTTGCGAGAGTCAGAAGCCCTGTTACGGCAAAAAGCAACAGATCTAGAAAATATCTTACTTGAACTGAAGCGAACGCAGATTCAGCTAGTACAAAATGAGAAAATGTCTAGCTTGGGTTTGTTAGTCGCAGGAGTAGCGCATGAAATTAATAACCCAGTGAACTTTATCTATGCCAACATCCAGCCTGCCAATGAGTATATTCAACAGCTATTAACACTGCTACAGTTGTATCAAAAACATTGTCCTATAGTGCCGGAAATCCAGGAGAAAACCAAGGAGATCGACATAGATTTCTTGGTAGAAGATTTGCTCAAGTTACTTGAATCAATGGAAGTCGGAGCAGAGCGGATTCAAACGATTGTGAACTCTTTACAGAACTTCTCCCGTATGGACGAACCTGAGATGAAACAAGTTAATATCCATGAAGGCATTGATAGTACGCTGATGCTCATACAGTATCGCCTAAAAGCCAAGAATGACTTGAAAATTAAAGTGGTTAAGAATTATGGTAACTTGCCGTTGGTTGAGTGCGACGCTTCTCAATTGAACCAGGTGTTTATGAATCTTATTTGCAATGCTATCGATTCCCTCGAAGAACGAGATCAAAAGCGTACGTTTGAGGAGATTAAGCAACAGCCCAGTCAAATTACAATTTGTACTAAGATGCTTAATTCTGATCAGGTACAGATTCAGATTATAGATAATGGTGAAGGTATTCCAAAATTTGTTCAAGAACGATTGTTTGAACCATTTTTTACCACTAAGCCAGTTGGTAAGGGGACTGGATTGGGGTTGTCGATCAGCTACCAGATTGTGACTGAGAAGCATAGTGGCTCATTACGGTGCTATTCTATACCCGGTCAACAAATAGAGTTTGTGATTGAACTCCCGATTCGACGAAACTTTCCCAGCAATGTTTCATAGGCTCGCGCCCTTCAAGTTGGGATTTCGGTTGAAGATTGCTACTTAGCATTTTTGGATAAACTGCTGCAATCAACAGTAGCATCACTAAACAGATTCACTAGCACGAATTGAGATATTGCCTCCCGGCTTATACCGTTTCACTTTACAGTTGATACATTTAGGCTTGCAGGGGGACAACTGAACCGTAATGTGAGCGCGATCGCTCCATAGCCGACGTGTCTTACACCCAAATCAGTGAGAAGTCCCCCGAAAAAATCTGAACGCAGATTTTTTACCACCAACGCGCTTGGATTGCATCAGCTTTTCCTGTTGTTTTTCCATATTTGTATTGGTAAACAACAGTTTCACATCTGGATTATCTGTAAAAGCTGGCGGTAAATTTATCAGCGTCTGCTTTGAGTCGCTCAAAACTTTGTTCTAAAAGTTCAATATTTAAAGACATTTTACTTTTAACTTGTTCGGTGATGGCGATGGAATTCGTTCTTTCATCAAGTTTCATCCTCAGCTAAAGTAATCAGTGCATCATTAAGAGTTAGATTTAGTTGCTTGTCCAAACTTGGAACTAAGTCAATTCCAAAGTTTTCGTCTTTATTCTGATGTGCAGCACTAAATTTAACACCAATACAGACTTCTTCACGATGTTGAGCGGCGAGTATGCAGTCAGCAAAAGTTAGCTTACTAATTTGTTCGGCTGGGAAGTAGAGCGATATTGGTTTGATGTACAATTCGCTACCCTCAGCCGAGAATAGATCGCGGTATATTGATATTACCTCTGGCTGTTGGGAAACCTGAGCTAAGATTTTAGACACCAATTGATTGGTAAGCAAAAAGTCTTTCACACCTGCTTGGATGACTAAGTCGGTGTCTTCTGAATCAATAATCTCTGCAATCAACTCAGTGGTAACTTTGTTTCCGGTTTCGGCAGTGTAGTCTCGGAAAACTTGCCGAAGTTCCAACAAAGTTGTGAGAACTTTGGCATCAATTTCTTCGGCGTTTTCACCACTCCCTGCCAAAATAGAGATGCTATCAAATTCATGAAGTTTTAGACTCACAAGCTGATCCACTGAATCTATACTGATTTGGTAAGCTTCCATTTTAATATGTGGATAGGCTTTGGCGATATTGTCAAATTCAGCTTGCACCTCATCGGTTAAATTCTGGGCTACTAAATTAACTTGTGAACCTTCAACTAAGTATTTTGCATATTCTTGAAGAATAATTGGGGCTTTGCTATTCCAGCCAATCACAAGATACTTTTCAGTTTCTCTCTCTAAGGTTCGCGACTTATTGGCATAGCTGAGTTGTTTAGGTTGCACTACAGGTTGTGGATAGAACTGGATGGTTGAGTCATCTTCTGCCAAGATAATAACTTCATCATCATCAGCTAACTTGTAATCTTTACTAGCTTTGATTGTCAGAGTTTTATCTCCATGACGTACACCGATTGGCATCCCGTGAGAAAAATGAAATGGCAACTCACCGAATGTTAAATTATGCCAGTTGGAATCAGGGTGATAAAAATAGAATTCGTTTCCTTCAAAGCCTACCAAGTTTAAATAGACTGCCGCAAGTCCTACATTCCGTGAGGTTTGAACCAATATTCGAGCTAAAATATCTGCCTCATTTAGAGTCGTCACGACTCCAGGAACAATATTCTCCGCAAGTCGGCGATATTGTTCTGAATATAATTCTACAACGATGGGCGGTAAATTTTCTTCCCCATTCGCTGCGATAACTGCTAAAATCGCTTTGAGTAATCGTGCATCAGATAAAGTTTTAATATCCTCAGGATCAGAGGGTTTGGCTTCATTCAAAATGACAACCGATTTAGCATCCTTGATTCCCACTTTATTTAAGTCATTGACACTAGTAATTGAGCCACTGCGAGTTACCAATCTTGTGGGTTTTATCGTGCCTATTAGGTTATTCCTGAGAAAATCATCCATATCCTCCTTACTTTCGGGAGAGAGGATAACAATCACTGCATCCTTTTCTGATTCATTAGCTACCACTAATTCTCTAACAATATCTATAATTCTGTCGCCAAAACCTAAAATTAAGGTATGGTTTTGCTCGACGACTATGCTTTTCCCTTTACGCAGCAACTCAAGTCTTGATTCAAATTGCTGCGTAATGAAAGCAACCAAGCTAGAGAACAAGACTAAACCGACAAAAATTGTAATAACACCGACAGACTTAGTAGCCAAATTGGCGTTGTCTCCCGTGTCTCTTAAACCTATAAGCTGAACGAATACATCCCAAGGAAATTCCCCATAATCTTGTGGATCTTTATTGGGGAAAAACCATTCTGAAACGTAACGTGCAGCTGTCATGATTTGCCTCTCTTAAGCAGACAGAATGTAGTTTAGCGTAATTTAAGCGAGCACCAGTTAAGTTCGCCTTGCTTAGATCTGCTTCATTCAAGTTTGCCCACAACAAACTCACATTCAACAGATTTGCGAAATGCAAATTAGCTTTCTGGAGATCTGCTCGATTCAAATCTGTCCAAATTAGCTTGGCACAACTCAAGTCAGCTTCACTGAGATTGGCACTAGTGAGGTTAGCATAACTAAAATCAGCACCACTGAAGTCAACACCCTTCAAATAAACTTGGCTTAAATTCAGATGTTGAAAATCTCTTTCATTGGCTGCATAGCATTTGATAATTTCTTGAGAATTCATTATCTTCATTTAATTTAACTCAGAGTAAATAACTATTGCTTGAATAGGAGGAGTGCAAATAAACCTAATGGCTAATGACAGCTAAAACAATGGCATGATGGCAGTCTGCACCGATCAAAAAGAGATAGAAGGAATTAAAACGTCAAGAATGACAGTTTTGGCTAGAATCCACCATTGATTTAAGACCACCAACCTCTAGTCTGTTGGGATCTGTGTGTACCCGTTTACCCAAAGCAGTGCAGAGATTAGAGGAGAAAAAAAAGGTAGAAAAAATGCGATTAACTTCTGCGTTCAACCCTCTGTCATCTGCTTTGCAAAGGAAAGCTGCTCATTGGTAATTGTAGAGGTTTCAGTCCTACTTACTCTCGCTAACATAGTTATGTTTATTTCGCCTCTCCCATTTTTAATTAATTTTCTCT
>JAQYWN010000686.1 GCA_029379265.1 Rhizonema sp. NSF051 | reverse complement strand
AAAGGTAAAGTCTTGGCTGTTTAATGGTCTGTTTATTTCCGCCAAGCTGTACTAGTGTATGCGAACGCCTTGACAAACCAATACGGTTCATTCATATGAAAACTGTTGTAAACATGATCGCTACAATTATAAATTCGCTTTAAAAAGTTTTTAAAGCTTTCATAAAAGAAAATATTGATAATTTTTCAATACTATGATAGAAATGCCGATGTAAGCATTCAGCAAATAGCTTACATGACTTGTGAGATTTATATTTGAGGTTAAGGTTTACACATTTGAGTTCTGCCGCTGACCACTAAACTTTGATAGCTGAATGCTTCATGGTGATGATATTATAAATATAGGTGAACAACGTGCATACAACCGATCTGGATAAGAGCGTTAACGTGAATGAAGTTAGCCATGAAGTTTATGAGTTAATATCTAATTTATATCCTCTTTGCCGTAGTATAACTGGCGATGGGCTCCGGAAAACACTGCATATTCTGCAACAGTATATTCCTTTAGCCATGCATGAGGTTCCAACTGGAACGCAAGTATTTGATTGGACTGTTCCTAGAGAATGGAATATCAGAGACGCTTATATTAAAAATTCCGCTGGTGAAAAGATTGTAGATTTTCGTAAATCTAATCTTCATGTATTGAATTACAGTACACCTATTCATACAAAAATGCCTTTAGATGATTTGAAGGCACATCTATTTACTCTACCTGATCGTCCTGATTGGGTTCCTTACAGAACTTCATATTATAAAGAGAATTGGGGTTTTTGTCTGAGCCACAATCAATTATTAGAACTTAAAGATGAAGAGTATGAAGTGTATATTGATTCTTCCTTAGAAGATGGTCATTTATCATATGGCGAGTATTACATTAAAGGAGAAAAAGAGGATGAGGTACTGATTTCATGTCACGCCTGCCATCCGTCACTTGCTAATGATAATCTTTCGGGAATTGCCTTGGCAACATTCCTGGCTAAACATCTCAGCCAAATTTCTCCCTCATTCTCTTACCGTTTCATTTTTATTCCCGGAACTATTGGTTCTATTACCTGGCTAGCGCAAAACGAAACTCATGTTGACAAAATTAAACATGGCTTAGTTCTCACCTGTCTAGGGGATACAGGCAAGTCTCACTACAAAAAAAGCCGTCGGGGTGATGCGGAGATTGATAAGGCTGTGATTCATGTCTTGAAGCAATCTAATCAAGATTATGAAATACAGGAGTTTTCTCCCTATGGGTATGACGAACGTCAGTTTTGCTCACCGGGATTTAATTTGCCTGTAGGTTGTTTTATGCGATCGCCTCACGGAACATATCCTCAATATCATACATCAGCCGACAATCTAGATCTTGTCCAACCCCAAGCCCTTGCCGATTCACTTAACAAAATTTTGTCAATTATACAAATTCTTGAGAACAATCGAAAATATGTCAACCAAAACCCTAAATGCGAACCACAGTTAGGAAAAAGAGGTTTATATAGCGCGATTGGAGGATTAACTGATACAAAGAAAACTGAGATGGCAATGTTGTGGATTTTAAACTTATCTGATGGTGATCACACGCTACTGGATATTTCGGAAAAATCGTGTTTAGAATTTGATTTGATTAAGAAAACAGCAGATACATTGCGACAGTTTGATTTGTTAAAAGAACAAGTAGCTATTAGCTATTAGTCACAGAAAAAATTGGTTCGTAGTTGCGCTGAAGCGCAACTACGAACCTTTGAACTAACTAGAAAATTGTTTCCATAATTGCGCCAAATTCCTATTAACATTGAACCCATAACAACTCACAATTTACAAAAAAGCATGGCAGTCTTCAAAAATCAAGTTGCCGTTGTGACAGGAGCAAGCAGTGGGATCGGCAAAGCGATCGCCTTGGAACTGGCGGCATCTGGTGCAAAACTTTACCTTTTAGGGCGCAAATTAGATCAGTTATTAGCGATCGCCAAAATTGCTGAAGAAACTTCTTCACAAGTTATATGCCACCAGTTAGATTTAGAGCTAGACGAAGACATTCAGAAGTTCAAGACACGTTTAGAAACAGATTTTGGACAGGTAAACTTACTAATCCACAGTGCAGGTGTTATTTCTTTAGGGGAGATAAAAACTGCCTCAGTTGAAGAATTGGATTGGCAGTATCGCACAAATGTTCGCGCTCCCTACGCTCTGACACAAGCTTTACTCCCCATGCTGATATCTTGTCAAGGACAAATTGTCTTCATTAACTCAAGCGCGGGGTTAACAGCTAAGGCAGGTGTCGGACAGTACGCAGCTACTAAACACGCACTGAAGGCGATCGCCGACAGTCTGCGATCGGAAGTCAACCCTGTAGGAGTACGTGTCGTCAGCGTGTTTCCCGGACGTACCGCTAGTCCCATGCAGGCAGTAATTTGTGAGATCGAGGGTAAAGCATACAATCCTGATCGCTTACTGCAACCAGAAGACGTTGCTGCTACAGTCATTAACGCCCTCAGTTTACCCCGCACTGCAGAGGTAACTGACATCCACGTGAGACCTTTCTTGAAAAGTTAAAAGAAATTTATCTCTTCAAGTGGCTCGTGACTTCATATTGGAACACCTACAGCAGAAAGTGGGCTTGAATTCACATAGTTAGTTTTCACGCTCACGTGAATTAGACCAGATTCTTCGTTTGGGGGCTTCAAGCGACAGTTGCAACTTTTTGATAATTAGCCCAAGAGTTTAATTTCTGGGTCAATTTCTGCAAAAGTATAGAATTTGACTAACTTTCCCCCTGATATGTCATACTAGTAAGTGAGAATTAATTCGGTGACTGTGTTTGTTTTTTTTATTGATGGGCTTTGCCCTTTTGGTATTGAAAGACTTCTCTCCGAAATCTAAATCTCTACACACTGATGATTTTGGAGAAAATTTATGTCAGTTTATGTAGGCAACCTCTCATATGAAGTGACACAGGATGCGCTGGATTCTGTGTTTGCAGAATATGGTACTGTCAAGGGGGTTCAGCTTCCAACTAACCGTTAAACAGGACAACCGCGCGGTTTTGCTTTTGTAGAAATGGGAACAGAAGCAGAAGAATTAGCAGCCATTGAAGGTCTTGATGGTGTTGAATGGATGGGTCGCGACCTCAAAGTGAACAAGGCTAAGCCCAAGGAAGACAGAGGTGGTTCGTTCGGTGGGAACCGAAGCAACAACAGCTTCCGTAACCACTACTAACCGTAAGAGATTGAACTTTTTCAGCAAATACATCAAACAGACAAAAAGTAGTCTGAGCATTCTGTTGCTTTTTATTCGCAGTACCCAACGTGAAGTCAGGGGCTTGATTTGAGTATAATTGTCCTTTCCCAAAACATTTGTTTAAGGAATAGGTGAATGTTTTGGCTGTATGAGTCAATGAAAAGTCTTTTGAGCAGTTTGATAACTGTACCAATATCATGGCAACGGTAGATCGCGGTTGTTTCTCACTTGAGCCACCGATTAAGTCGCCCGCTGTCAAAATCAATGAAAGCAAAGCAAATAAAAGGAGTAGGGTAACAACTTATGACAAAGCAAAAATCATCGGCAAATGAAGCACAGCATATTCACCATTCTGGCACAGAGGCGGTCGAGACGGCTCAGGCCAAACAAGCTGGAGCCGCATTCGAGTGGCATCTTGGTCGAGTGACTCGCTTGGGGAACTTTGAGATTGCTGGAGGTAGAGAAGTGACGATTATTTGGGAAGAAGGAGGCGTCAGCTCACAGCAAGGTGACATCACTGACGATCAGTGGGAGATTTTTAAGCTGGCGTTTTTGACGACTGGGCGGATTGCCGTGCTGAGCGATCAGGAAGGGGAAGACTGGATGCGTGACTATCGGTGTCTAGAGGCAGTGCGGTAAAAATTTGTCAGCATATTTCCACCATTTTTGTAGCGCCTCGAAAACATCATCACTCTGACGTAACGCAGAATAGGGAGAGCCAAAAAATAAAATGCCCAGCCCAAAAGGCTGGGACAGCTACCACGACTAGATATCGGTTATCCGATCAATTAGACGGCTGGGCATTTTATGTAATAGAAAAAACTGTTAATGGACATGGAAGAAAGTAACCAGCTAGAGATACGCTACATTAGTCCTAAAGTGAGACAGTTGATTAAAATGTACGCCGCTATTAATAACTGTAAGCAGTCTGAAATGTTGGAGCGCATTGTTTTAGAGTGGAATGCCCAACAAAACGGGAGTGAACGACCGCCAGGAGACGAAGATGAATAGCTTTCTTGTAAAAGCCCTTGGCGTGTATAAGTAGTCACGCAAAATTAACTCTCTAGCAGGGCTTTAGGCGATCGCCTCTCCTCCCTTGCCATACCACCGATTTGGCTTGCCAACATTAGTGACAGGTTATCACCATCCCAGTTTTATTTTGACCGAAGAGGCAGGGGAGCTCTTAGCTGTCTTGCCTCTTCGGTCAGTAGATGGTTTAGCTTGAAGAAGAGCAGGCAAATCTGTAGCAGGAATATTAATTTGTAGCATAGTCCGCCTTCCCTGCGTAAAAATAAGCCCAGGATAGCATCGTTCTCGGTAATACTTTGAGAAGATTGGCTCAATCAAGCTCCTAAACTGAGCTTTCACCTCAGCTGGAACACCACTATAACCAATACTGCTCGGTTAAGGGACAAAGGGGGTAAAATCAAAGATTTTTTGTTCGCGTATAAAACACGA
>JAQYWN010000685.1 GCA_029379265.1 Rhizonema sp. NSF051 | reverse complement strand
CCATTATAATAAATTGGCACTAACTTCTTATTTGGTACTAAATAAAGTTTCTCCCCTTTCCGCTCTAAATATGCTTTAACTTCTCCGCCAGGACAATCAATGGAATCATGACAAGTAGAATCATCTTCACCAATTGCAATCCGTTTATTATTAGGCAAACTACATTTTTGGTCTTCTGGGTTTGTTTGTGTTTCAAAAGAAACTGTCAAATACCATTTCTTTTGTACCCGATACAATTTGATTACTAACCAAATAATAGCTAGTAATACTAATAATGAAATTAACCCTGTTAGCCATAGTTGTCTAATTAAATAAGGATTGACTGAACAAGTCTCTTGACCACCAGGAACTGGGGTACAAAATTCCTGAACTGTAGGCGCAATATCCACTACAGTTAGTTTATATTGTTTATTATCTTTAGTTACAATTGACAGCGATCGCTTCTGAATCGGCAAAGCTTGAATCCAACCCTCGCGCTGTTTACTTTCTGGGGATTCTGCATTTCTAAAAGGACTGTCAGCCGCAGTTTCTATCCAAACCTGTGAGGTGATTCCTGGTTTGGTAAATAGCGGTGCATCAGTAATCCAAACAACTGATTGCCGCTTGAGCGGTTGATTTTTTTGGAGGCGATTTTGATTTATTTGTGCAATACCTTGATAAATTTTTAACTCAGCTCGTTGAATATCTGTGCCATACAGATGTGTGTCAGGTTTTGAAGGTATCTTTTCTAAGATTTTGTCAATATTTTCTTTGCTTTTACTACTAAGGTATAAAGGTTCTCCCAAAGGATTTGCCTCTGATACAACTTTACCTAAAGTTATATCTTGAGCAAAAGGAACAATATAGACAGAATCTCCTGGCTTTAAGCTATCTTCAATTATCTGACGTAAGCGGATATGACCTTCATCATTCAATCCCACGCTTTCCGTTATATCAATTGCTAAGACAATATCTCGTCCCCCACCAAAAACGGAAACTAGATCTAAGCCGATTTTTTGTACAGAATTTATTGGTTGTCCTGAAGTAATTCTTGTTATTGTCACAAATTAGATGTCCTATCAAATATTCTATAAGACTTCTTGCATAAGTAAGTTTGCACAGAATAAATCAAAATATGTTACGAAACTTCAGAAGGCCGCTATCTTTCTATTGCCACATGGATACAACCATGACTTGTCAACCAGTCAGAAAGATTTTACAAGTCCTTCGTCATTGTTGTGAATGTACGAATTTCCTTAGGCCATTTGCCCGAATTCAATTCGGGGGTGTTGACGTATATTGGTAAAATTTTTTCATTGGGACTGCTCTCCGCCTTTCTTTTGTAAAGATAATTCAAGCCCTTACTAATAACAACAGACTTCAGTATACCATTGGTGACAAGTTAAAGTTATCACCATTTTGTCAATAAGTAATAATGCTTAAACTTTTCGGGAAAATCAGCGGAGAAAACATGATTTTCGGGCTTGAGATACTCAAGGGCGAGCTAGTACACGTCATTTTTAAAAGCATCATTTAGAGGTGGCACAGAGACACTCGCTTTTCGGCGTTGCGGTTTTCAAAAGTTTCTGGTTATTCTGCTAAGATATTAGTCGCCTCTTTCACCCAATTTATAACAGTGGTGCGATGTATTTTCTTGACTCTTTCAATTGCGCGAAAACTAGCAACCATTCAACGTACATTTCTACGCATTCACGCCAACTTACTTACTTACGTGGTTTACTAAAACAACATGGAGATTCACTGATGACTCTCCTACAGGCTATTTTAGAACAACGCTTGCAGGAGAGTCATTAGTAATTCATCTCAAGCAGTAAAGTTATTACGAATGATAACAAAATATATCGTAATATTAAATTAAGAGCCCTGCTCTGATGAGCTTATGAACGTGTAATCTCTGGGTTTAGCCTGAGGGGAGTAGATCAAATTATCAAATGAGTCAAATTGTCTGGATTGCAAGGCACGCCAACCGTCTCGATTTCGTAAATCCTGATTGGTTTCTCACCGCAGAACGACGCTACGATTCACCCTTGTCTGAAGATGGTTTTGTACAAGCAAAGCAACTAGCCAACCGTTTGAAGGGAGAAAAAATTTCTCATATTTTCGCTTCACCCTTCCTCCGAACAGTACAAACAGCAAATGCAGTCGCAGAAGTTCTCGATTTGCCGATTAAACTGGAAACAGGCTTGAGCGAATGGCTGAATATAGCCTGGATGACAGAAGAACCAGTGAAACTCTCAACTTCAGCAATAGCCAAATTATTTCCCAGAATTGATAGAAGCTACACTCCATGTGTAGCGGCTAACTACCCAGAAACGTACCAGCAAATGCAGGAACGTTCAGGGCAAACTGCTAGATGTTTGGTCACAGAATTCTCCCCGGAGAATATTCTTTTAGTAGGACATGGTGCATCTGTTTTGGGAGCGACAATAGGATTGGTAGGTGAGATTGCCAGAACACAAGTTAAGGCTTCGTTATGTTCCTTAGTGAAAGTTGTGCGTCAACATCCAGAGTGGTTATTAGAATTAAAGGGAGATACCTCCCATCTAACGGAGGTAGAGGAAGTGATTCGGTTTAATTAAATTTAGTACGGTTAATGGTTAATTGTTAATGGTTAGTGGTAGATCTGAAAAAGCATTAACCATCAATGAATAGTAACCGTTCAGGGGGTTTAAGGGCGATCTTCAATTAGGGCGACCAGAATCTGGTATTGTAAGATTTATGGAAGACAAGCGCCCAGCCCATCAACTTTATGTTATTATTAGCAGGAGATATCGGCGGTACAAAAACCATTTTACGCCTGGTTGAGAAATCAGAGCGACCTGGTTTACATACTGTCTACGAAGAAAAGTACCGAAGTGGTGATTATCCAGATTTGGTACCAATGGTACATGAGTTTTTAGCAAAAGCAAAAGCACCGACGCCACAAAAAGCTTGTTTTGCGATCGCAGGTCCTGTCGTGAATAATACTGCCAAACTGACTAATTTAGTTTGGTTCCTCGACACTGAACGTTTACAGCAAGAACTGGGAATCGCCCATATCTCTCTCATTAATGATTTTGCGGCAGTAGGCTATGGCATTTTGGGTTTAGATGTGCTAGACTTACAAGCTTTGCAAACAGGCAAACTTAATCCCCAAGCTCCTATTGCCATTATTGGTGCGGGAACTGGATTGGGACAAGGATTTTTAGTCAAGCAGGAATCTAGCTATCAAGTCTTTCCCACAGAAGGCGGACATGTTGACTTTGCCCCCCGTACTGAGCTTGAGTTCCAGTTGATGAAATACCTGTTAGATAAACATGATATCCAACGGGTGTCTGTGGAACGGGTTGTGTCAGGCATGGGAATTGTCTCCATTTATCAATTTCTACGCGATCGCTCCTTTGCCCTAGAATCACCAGAAATTGCTAAAGTCGTGAGAACCTGGGAACAAGAAGCGGGACGGCAAGAGAAAAGTGTCGATCCTGGAGCGATGATTGGAAGTGCCGCAGTCGAAAAAAGTGATCGCCTCTCGGAAAAAACCATGGAACTATTTTTAGAAGCTTACGGTGCCGAAGCGGGAAATCTTGCACTAAAGCTTCTGCCTTACGGTGGTTTGTACATAGCTGGCGGCATTGCTCCCAAAATACTTCCATTGATTCAAGAAGGTAGATTCCTGTTAAATTTCTCTCAAAAAGGCAGGATGCGGAGTCTTTTAGAAGATATTCCTGTATATATTATCCTCAATCATCATGTAGGGCTAATAGGTGCTGCTGTGGCTGCTAGTAGGTTATAACACTAGCAGTATCAGTAAAATCTGTAGGTATAAAAGCCAAAAGTATGACAATCAGGAGTTTTTTGCCACTCATTGCTGTAATGGTATTGAGTGGCATTACAGCAGTCGAGGCGCGTCAACCCAAACCGCCAGTTTCTCAACTCAAAGCCACCGTTTCCCAACCAGTGCAGCCAGCATGGAAAATATTTACTGCCCCAGACGGACGCTTCACTGTTTTAATGCCGGGGATACCGAAAATGGTGACTCAAACGCAAAAAACTTACATGGGAAAAATTGACTTACAAGTCTTTGTCGCTCAACCTCCCAAGCAGCAAGTCGCTTATGTGGTAACTTATAATGACTTTCCTTATAGTTATGGTCAAATCGCGAACCCTCAAGAAGTTCTGAAAAATGCTCAGTATATGGCGTTAAAAACTACGCAAAGTCGCTTAATCAGTCAGCGCAATATTCGTTCCTCAAATAATCATCCCGGTAGAGAAATTGTTTACATAAATTCCATCGGCAAAATCACGAAAGACCGGATGTATTTTGCCGATGGACGTTTGTATCAAGTCATGGTTATCATAAATAAAAAGCAGGAACAGACTTTATCTCATACCATTACAGGTTATTTAAATTCTTTTAATGTTGTTTTAAAGCCATAATTTTTCCACACAGCAGGGATAGCAGTTCTCGATTAGATGCAATACACTGAAGCGGCTTTCTGTGTAGGGTACGAAAGCCGTACCATCAAAATACTGTACTTCACCCAACTGAGAAGAGTCATCTGGTACTATACCGCGATATGTTGTTCGCCAAGTATCTACATGAACTCTTGCGATCAGAAAAGCATCTTCAATTCTTTCATAAAAATCTCCATTAATCGAGTATTTTGGTCATTAAGTACACTGGGATTAGATACTGTAATATTCGGTAA
>JAQYWN010000684.1 GCA_029379265.1 Rhizonema sp. NSF051 | reverse complement strand
CGCAGATTAATTACCCCAGATAATTATACTATGTGCATTTACCCGGATTTGATATTAGATAGGCGATCGCCCCAAGAAAAACTGCAAAAACTTGTAGAAAAAAACATGGTTGAATACGAACAGATGGCAGTAGGCGATCGCACCCGCCAGTTGCTGGCACAAGGTGATTTACTTTCCGACTGGAGTTTTGCTTGCTGTTTTCATTTTGCACAAGTTGCCCATATCCGACTGACAAGCAAGCAAATCTTAACAAGTCTGCGTCATTCCACAGGCTTCGTCAGAGAAGCTGCGATCGCATACTTAAGTGTTGCTTCACATCGCATCTTCCTAGAACTTCTCCCCCAACTGCAAAACGATCCACATCCTCTAGTTGCAGATCAAGTTAAAGAGTTGCAAAAAATGAAGAAAACTACTAACCACTGACCATTATGCTAAATAGCGTTGACCGTTTATTATTTGTCCGACAAATCACCATTTTCAAAGAATTACGGGATGATTTTATCGTCCGACTGGCTTCAGTCATGGATGAAGTATCGTTTCCTACTAATGACATCATATTTAGACAAGGAGAGGAAGGGCGATCGCTCTACATTGTTGTCTCAGGTCGAGTCAAAGTTTATATTAGCAATCAACAATTAGCAGTTTTCTCTCAAGGAGAATCCTTTGGTGAAATGTCAGTATTTGATGCCCAACCTCGTTCTGCTTCGGCAACAGCTTTAGAACCTTGTAAATGTTTGGAACTGACGCAAGAACAACTCTACAATGCAATTGAAGAAACTCCGGAGATCGCCATAAATATTATTGGAGTTTTGTCTCGTCGTATTCGGGAACTGAATGACAAGATTAATGCAATAAGTCTAAAAAATTAGACAGCAAGAATAGCTTTTGAGCATTTCATCTGTTCAATTTCAGACGAAATAACAAGCTCAATTCCTCTACCTGCTAAGATAGATCCCCGGACATGGAATGACAGAGGTAAACACTTCTTAGTCACAAATTAGGATCTCAACGTAAGCCAGTAAATCTCGTCATCCTCCTCATAGATTCCTGCTCGACTCACAGTATGAGAAGGAAACCAAAAGAATATCTTGCCTATACGTGTCCGCCCATTCATCCGGGGTGGCGGTTTCGTAAAATGGACGCTATACAGTAGTACAGATGATGAAGAAATTCTCGCTCGTATTAAAGTGCTAAGTACTAACTTAAGTTGCTATCCTCGCTTTATATGGTGTATGGTAGTAGGAAAAAAGGAAATTGCTAATTGTTCTTTCTTCCTATTAGTGATGATTAACTATTAGCACGCGTCTATATCACAATAAAAAAGACGTTAATCCTCGTTAAAGAGTGCCAAAAGTATACTTCGGAAGAGTGATCGCTCCTTGGTAAAAATTTTGGTTTACTTGAGAGCTTTTTCCTTAGCGCTCAAGATACTCACAGTAGGCAATAAATTCCTTAACAGAAGTTTCTGCTTCACTGTTTGTTTCACCCTGAATATGAAGTTTTTGTAAGGAACTTGTTGCCATGCAGTAACGAATAACCTCTTTGGGAAAAATAAGTGAGTAGAAAGCAAATCACTCTATAAATAGTGAATTGAAACTAAACAGCCTCTCCATTTGTGATGATAATTGGAACTTATGATCTACGCTTAGTCGCACTTTCTCTATTAATTGCCGTGCTGGCCTCCTATACAGCACTGGAACTAGCCGCCAGAGTGACACTCACACAAGGGTTGGCTCGTATCATCTGGCTGACTGGTGGTGCAACAATAATGGGAATTGGCATCTGGTCAATGCACTTTGTGGGAATGCTGGCATTTAGTTTACCTGTACCCATCGACTATGATGTCCCGACGGTGCTGCTCTCGATGCTGGCAGCAGTCATTGCGTCCTTTGCTGCACTCCTGTTGGCGAGTCGCTCTTTCCTTAGCCAACTCCAGCTGGTGGGTGGTAGTGTTTTCATGGGAGGAGCGATCGCTTTGATGCACTACATTGGGATGGTAGCGATGCACACCCAGGCTCTTTTGCATTACAACTATCTGTTGGTAGCACTGTCAGTGGGCATTGCGATTAGTGCATCTTATGTAGCGTTATGGTTAGCGTTTCAACTGCGGGATCAGACGAGTTGGAACTGGCACAAACTTATGAGTTCAGTTGTCATGGGAGGGGCAATTGGCGGGATGCATTACACTGCAATGGCAGCGGCTCACTTCACACTGGGTTTGGGTTTTCAACCTCTCGACTACACTTTGAAGACAAGTACACTAGCCCTAGTGATTGGCATCACTACCCTGGTCATTTTGGGTTTAACACTGCTAATTTCCCTGGTAAATCAACGCCGCTCTGTTCAACTTAAGGCTCAGGAACTGCTACAGAACCTTATTCTCAAAATGCATGTTGGTGTGCTGTTACTGGGATCGCAGTGGGAAATCCACTTAAGTAACCCAGCTGCTTGTATTTTACTGGGTCGAACAGAAAGTCAATTACTTAACACAACTGCTTTTAGTACCGATTGGGATGTGATTCGCTCTGATGACACCCCTTTCCTCAATGAAACCTTCTCTATGCCACAGTTGCTGCAAACTAAGTGTGGATTACAGAATGTTGTCGTGGGTATATACCGTCCTAATACCCACGACCGTGTATGGTTGTTAGTAAATGCGGAGCCGCAATTTGCTGCCGATGGCAGTGTGGAGCAAGTAATCTGCACTTTGAGTGACGTGACCGAGCGGAAGCAGGCAGAAGAGTTACTCCGTCGCACTAATTCAGTTTTGAAGGCTCAACAAGAAGCAGCAATAGATGGGATTTTTTTGGTTGACGAGAACAGACAGGTTATGTCCTACAATCAACGCTATGAGCAGATGTGGCAGATTCCTGATCATGTTATGAAATCAGGTGATGCCAGAGAGGTACTTTCCTTTATGCTGTTAAGTCTGAAACAGCCACAAGAATATCTTGATCGGGTGGAATTTTTGTATGCACATCCTCACGAACAAAGCCGCGATGAAATTTACTTGAATGATGGGCGTATTTTTGACCGTTACTCAGCCCCTGTGCTGTCTCCAGAAGGCAGCTTAACATTTGGTAGAATTTGGTATGATCGAGACATAACTGAGCGCAAGCAAGCCGAGTCAGAGAGATTACAATTAGCTAATCACATCAAATTGCTGCTCGAATCGACAGATGAAGGCATTTACGGCATTGATTTACAAGGATACTGTACGTTTATTAACACAGCCGGAGCTAAAATGCTCGGTTATAAGCCCGATGAGGTTATAGGTCGGGATATGCACAAGTTAGTGCATCATAGTTACAGCAATAGCTGCCCTTACCCTAATGGTCTATGTCCGATCTTTCAGGCTTTCCGCATGGGACAAAGTTGCCATGTGGACAGCGAAGTTTTATGGCATTCGGACGGGACTGCTTTCGCTGCTGAGTATTCTTCTTATCCAATAATCGAGAGCCTTGAGATCAAAGGTGCTGTTGTGACCTTCCGCGATGTTACACAGCGTAGACAGGCAGAGGAAGCATTGCGACACTCGGAAACACAACTGAGAGAACAAGCGACCAAGTTGGAACACACATTGCACGAACTACGACAAACCCAAGCCCAGTTGATTCAGACTGAAAAAATGTCCAGCCTTGGTCAAATGGTAGCAGGCATGGCTCACGAAATTAACAACCCGATCAGCTTTGTCTACGGCAACATCCAGTACACTAAAGAGTATATTCAAGACTTGCTGAAACTTCTACAGCTCTACGAAGAACAATACCCCCGACCAACACCTGCCATTCAAGCACACTTTAAAGACATTGATTTGGAATTTATTAAAGATGACTTACCTAAAATGCTGCATTCCATGGAAATGGGTGCAGAACGCATTTGTTCTTTAGTCTTATCGCTACGCAACTTCTCTCGCCTTGATGAAGCACAGGTAAAACCAGTTGACTTACACGAAGGCATTGACAGCACACTGTTAATTCTTAATCACTATCTTAAAACTGGGATTACCATCAGCAAGCAGTATGATGACTTACCCTTAGTAGAATGCTACCCTGATCAGATAAATCAGGTTTTTATGAATCTCCTCAGTAATGCGATTGATGCTTTGGAAGAGTCATTACTCATCAGGAGCTACCCTGTGCAAGAGAAAAGTCTCAGCGAGGGTTCTATTGCCGAGATAAGTTCTTATGAGTGTTTCCCCGCGAAAGAAACTGGTCGTCGCGTTGAAGTAAGTGACGCTGATTTGTCATTGGTAAGGAATAAAGGAGAAAAAAGAACCCCTACTATTCATATTCGTACAGAAGTCATTAAACCAAATCTAGTGAGAATTCACATTGCTGATAATGGTCGGGGAATTCCATTAGAAATTCTAAATAAGATATTTGACCCCTTTTTCACAACGAAACCCGTCGGTAAGGGCACGGGTTTAGGGCTTTCAATTTGCTACCAGATTATTGAAAAGCATCAAGGTCAACTCTCGGTCAATTCCCAAATTGGTCAGGGAACGGAGTTTGTAATTACTCTGCCAATTAAGTGTGAGCAAGAGTATACGGAATCTTTAGACTTAAAATTGACTGACACCCAATTAGGCAGTAGTAGCATGTTTATCTAAAAGCATCTCCTACTATTGCGGTAAAACATAGCTTCCCTTTCTTATACTTACAGATAATACTTAAATTAAGTGTTAC
>JAQYWN010000683.1 GCA_029379265.1 Rhizonema sp. NSF051 | reverse complement strand
TCGCCACTGATTTCTAAGACGAAATTCAGTGGGAGGCTTTCGGCGGGTAAGCTAAAAATTGACAACAAAAAACCGCGAATTATTTGCAATTTTGCTTTTATTCTTTGTAAACAAATTAAGCAGCGATCGCCCCTTGTCCTTTACTAAGAATTCTTCGGTAGTATTCCACCATTAGCAGTGCATCAGCCCTACCATTTTTATTTCCAATATCTGCACTTGGAAATAATTTTAGAGCAACTTCAATACCGTTGTACTTGCCCGAAGTTTTCCCGCGCACTCCCATTGAACGCATCCAAGAAATTGATTGAACTTCCTTGAATTTTACACCTGTCATGAACAGCATTCCTTCAATGCGCCCAACTTCCATCCCGTAATTAAGCATTGATGAGGTTGACTGCTGTCGCTCTTTTCCGTCTTTATCTTTGAAACTCATTGCATGAGTAATTTCAATAATAGCTTTGTCCTTTTCTGTAAATTCGCCAATGATTTCCTTGAGTCCAACAATGCTGATATCGTCACCTGCGTTGAGGGGCATGTCTTGTAGCGATATTAGAGTTGAGTCAAGAGAGAGGACGGCGATACCGCCTGTTTTACCGGGATCGATTCCAATAATATTAATCATTTCGGTTTTGAAATCCAGTTATACTCTTTCTTCCAAATTTCCATTTGATCGGCATACTTAAGTTTGTCAACAAAACTAGATTTGCATTCTCTCCAATCTTTATCAAAAAGTCCAGCAATATGCCAAAGAACGAAGAAGTATGTGCGAACGTACTTATCTTCTACCACGTCTGAATCCGAATATTTTTCATAAAATCGCGCAATAGGATTGTATCCTAAGGCTTTGCCTTCATTTTTGTATACTTTAAGAAATTCAGCTTGCTGATCTGGTTTAAAAATCCAGTTACCTAGAAGATGATCCAACATCTCAAATAATGGCTCGTTCTTCATCTTTGCTCGATAGCCATCTAGCTGTTCCTGAGTAGAGATTGTTTCACCTTGGAACAATGGCATATCTTCGCCACTATTTTTATAAAACTCTTCTACTTCGGCTAAAAAATTATACGAATAATTGATAAAACTAGGCTTGTAGGGGACGTAAAAATCATAAGGATTTGTCACCACGCGTCTTGGTGTAGTTGGCGGTTTAATCGGTGGTTGCGCTGGCAAAGTCTTTGGCTCAACTACTGGTCTTGTCTGAGGAGGAGCAGCGATCGCTTGTTGCTGTCTTAATATCCTTGCTTCAGTCTGCTGTTGTCTGAATAATTTTGCTTCAGCTTTTTGCTGTTTGTCTGATGCTCTTTTTTGGATAATTCCTTGGTTAAAAGCTGTTTCAACTTTTTTGAACAAATCACTAAATCCTTTGGAGGAAAACTCAAGAACTTGTTTGAAGTTTTCTAAGTAACGCGGGTGGAGATATCCCAACCAAGACTCAATATGTTCAAGAGTTAATTCTGCAAAATTCAAAGGGCGTCCACCTGACGATTGGCGGCTATCACTTTTTAACCACTGCACATCTATTTTTGACCGACGAAAGTGTCGGCGAAGTCTGGAGATAAAGTGCGAATAACTTCCACCTTTCTTCTTGTGTCCCAATATCTTGGCAAACTTTGTAGTTCTAAGTACAGCAGACGGCATAGTTCTCCTCTTCGTGGTTGCAATATAGATATACTAGCAGACTTAATATATTATTGCAAAAAGTTTTTATTGCACTTTGCTATATTTTTCAAGGTTTTGGAACTTGAGCCACAAGCACGATCGCCCCTCATCCCCATCTAATATTGAGCACCGCGCTTTTTTCTGTATTTATATAAGGAAGCGCGGTTGGAGCTACAGCGTGTTTTGATAATGGATTGACCGCACGGCAACGTTTTTGATGTTGGGCAAGATTAGGAGCGATCGCCTGAGACGCGACGAGCCATCCCCGGCTTGCTGTCCTCGCATATTTAATATCTAGCACCACTCATTGCTTTGTTTTTATATAAGGCGGAAGCATTGGTGCCAAATTGTAATTAAACATTGGATTGACGGCACAGCAATGTTTTGGACGCCGTAAAGACAAAGAGCGATCGCTTAGCTTCCGGTGCTGGTGTTTCCGACTGCCTTGGTAATATCTACAACGGCAAAATAATAACTAGGCGTTGAGGCAACTCAGCGCTTTTTTGATATCCTGCACCGCGCATTGCTTTGTTTTTATATAAGGGGAAGCATCAGGTGCAATAGCGAGTTTTAATATTGGATTGACGGCATAGCAATGTTTTGGACGTTGAAAAGACGAAGAGCGATCGCTGCTGTGACGAAAATTTGTAATGTGATATATTTCAGGGGCACACACAACCAGAACAAAAAATGCCAATTAAATTTGAACTTGAAAAGTTAATTGATGTAGAAGATGGTGAAGTTCTGGGATACTTTACCAAATGTCACATTTACACTTTTGTATTTTTCCAAGCAGTAACCGAAGAATACGGAGGAGATCCAGATGACTACAATTCCGACAATATAAGGCAAGAGTGGTGGAGAACAGAAGATTGTGAATATGATTCAAACAAAGAATTTTTTTTTAAATGCCTGCAATCTCATGAGGGTGCCTACCCCGTCACCGTAATCTATCTTTAATTTTTTACAACAACAAAATAATTAAAAAAGCGCTGAGTTACCCCCATCTGTAAAAACGAGGCGCGATCACTATTTCCACGCATAGCTAACATCTGACACCATGCATTGCTTTGTTTTTTATAAGGCAGAGCCATTGGTGCCAAATCGTAATTTGATATTGGATTAACGCTATAGCAATGTTTTGGACGTTATAAAGACGATGAGCGATCGCCAATAAATCAACTTTGTACTTGCACCGTCACCGATCCTTCACTCCACTGAATATCCAAAGTTTGCACACCTGAATCTGATACAGCACCAGTCACTTGTACCGAACTAAGATTAGCTACTTGATTCCTTAGCGCTGACTGTACCCTGATTGGAATTAGAGACTGAATGGTGATTGATTCAAAAATATAATCCTCAGTCCCATAGCTAAGTGGACGCATCACCCGCTCATGTGGGCGCGTTTCAAGAACACTGAAGATTGCGTCCTCTTCAATATTGGAACCTTGCGAAAGCAGCAATCTCCCCTGACTGGCACCAAGCGGGTACTGCAAAGTTGAATGTATAGCCATATAGTTATGTATTGATTTAATATATTGTATCCTAGCAGGCGATCGCTTCTTGTCTTTTACGGCATCCAAAACACTGATGTAGCGTCAATCCAATATCAAAATCCGAT
This sequence comes from Rhizonema sp. NSF051, assembly GCA_029379265.1. Lineage (GTDB taxonomy): Bacteria > Cyanobacteriota > Cyanobacteriia > Cyanobacteriales > Nostocaceae > Rhizonema. The sequence continues at coordinate 1,408 of JAQYWN010000683.1, read as the reverse complement.
TATCTGCTAAGGGCTTTGCCTTATATAAATACAAAAACAATGCAAGGTGATGGACTAGGGAAAAAACGAGGGACGATCACTCTTGGGGTTTTGAAAAGGAATTAGCTCCTAAATGCTGTATCATCTTAATTTGGTTATTTACATCTATATTTCAAGCAAAATCGAAACATTACTCAACAAAATTAAACACTCATGAAAAAAAATTCTTGTTTCATTGCTTTGATAGCATTAGCTTTCACTGTATTAATAGGAAGTTTCACAACTCCAATATTTGCTCAAGCAGTTTTACTTAGTTACAATAGTCTTATAACAGGGCGTTGTTTAAACAGTAATGATAAAGGTAGTGTCTACGAGTGGGGGTGCCCCGACGGTAATAACCAAACATGGTCTGTAACTCATACCAATTCTGATGCTGTTACTCTCAGCAATCAAGCGACTGGACAATGTCTGGATAGTAATAGAAAAGGTAATGTCTACACGTTGAAATGTAATGACAGTGATAACCAGAAGTGGGCAAGACTTTCTAGCTCAGCTACTTCAGTTAATTTTAAAAATGTTGCAACTGATCGTTGTCTGGACAATGATACTCATGGTAATGTCTACGCGTTGAAATGTAATGGCGGTGATTACCAAAAATGGGAAGCAGTTAAAATCCAGGGCAAGTAATTGTTATCCATAGCGGCTCGATTGGATTTTTTGCAATTACTACGCTTGGACAATTGCTCTAGATTCAAAGTGTTAAGTGCAATTCGACGCAACAATGTTGAATACCTGATGAGCTAAATTCCGTGAACGTGATGACGGGAAATATGAAAAACGATTTGTCATTGATGGGGAGGAATGCAGAAAGCGATCACTCCTCATCTTTTTTCGGAAATGCTAAAGTCAATACCTATTTCTTCGATGCATACTCATTAACCATTTGGTTGATTTTTGTAATAGCTTGCGCGTTTTTATAAGCGTGATTAAGATTAATCATCTGCTCGTTAGAACCATTAACATCAGGGTGATAAATCATTGCCAACTTATAATAACGACGCTTCAACACTGACTCAGAGAATTCCCACGCATTGCTCACCATTCCTTCTGGGTCTTCGTTGAGCGCTTCTAGTGATTCAAAAATCTCATTCGGTTGAACACCGCGTTTATAGAAACGATCGCTCAATAGTAAATCCAAATCGCTTTTTGGCTTGTTCTCCGTAATCTGCTTTTCAAGCAATGCTATCTTGCTTTGAAGCTCCGCTATCTCTGCATCTTTTGCAAAATTAATATTTAACTTATCACAAAGTCTTTGCCAACCCTTGGCTTTGATACCAAAGTGCTGTTTAGCAGCAGCAAATTTTTTGTGCTTTTCTTTTAATTCTTTGACTGTATACATCTGCGTTTTAATTTTAAAAATATTTTGTAT
>JAQYWN010000682.1 GCA_029379265.1 Rhizonema sp. NSF051 | reverse complement strand
CCCTTACACCCCACACCCTACACCCCACACCCCGTTTTTGGTCATCGCCTTTGCGTGAGACAAACAAAAAAGACGTGGTTCATTTATCCTAATTGCTGTAATTCCTTCCATCTATCTCTAAGAACGCAGTTCAGTGATGGCGATGATTTTTTCATCACGGTTGAGTTGGAAGACACTTTCACCCGTGCCATCTCTACCCAAGGATGGTACTCTATCTACACCAAGACGTACTGTTCGCTGGTGATTAGTCACAAGCAACACCTCAGCGTTAGTTGGGGCAGTTACCATACCAGCGAGAGAGTCAGCTTTACTGGCAAATTTAAAGCTTTGAGTACCAAGATCACCACGCTTAGCTAGTCGCAAAGTATTAGTCGAGATGCGTTTAGCGTATCCTAGTTGAGTCACCAGTAACAAATTGTTCTCTGTCGAAGAAGTGACACAACCCACCATAACCTCAGAAGAGCGCAAGCGTAAAGCCTGTAAACCCATAGCAGTACGACCCATAACAGGAAGTTGTTCGTCATTGGCCTCAAACTTTAACACTCGCCCACCCGAACTAGCTAAAATTATTGGTTCACCTGTAGTTATTAACTGAGTAAATAACAATTCGTCGTCATCTTTAAGTTTTAAGATTGTGATTCCGCGACGAGTGAGATTAATAAATTCTGTAAGAGAAAGGCGCTTAATTCTTCCCTGCTTAGTCAGGAGAACTATCTCAGCACTTTCTGAATTTTCTGGTAGTAAAAAGCGGTTGACAACAGTTTCTTGAGTACCTTGAGCGGTGTTAGTGAGCAAAGTTATCAATGGTGTTCCTCGTGCAGAACGCCCATTTGTGGAGGGAATATCTCCCACTTTAATCGGGTAGACTTTGCCACCACTAGTGAGTACTAGCAAATCTTTTTCCGTATCGGTTGAAGCAGTTTGAATAATGAAGTCATTATCCGATATGCTATTGTCAGTTTTTGCCTTCCTTGTTGAGGAGCTAACCGATTGACGGCGTACATACCCCCGGTGCGTAAACTCTAAAACAACTTCTTCTGAAGGCACTTCAGGTTTGGGATTTTCGATTGGGGATTTGGGATTGTCTGCCTGATCCTGTTTTTTTGCGTCCGAAGCTCCCCTGAGTATCTTTGTCCGCCGTTCATCACTATATTTGCGCTTGAGACTTCGCAAATCTTTTTTCAGTGATTTCAATAATTCCCGTCTATCGCCCAGTAACGTTCGCAATAACTGAATTTGCTCATTTAACTCTTCAAATTCCTTGCGTAAGTTCTGCTGTTCCAAACTTGTGAGGCGTCGCATTGGCATGGCTAAAATTGCATCCGCTTGCACCTCACTCAAATTGAGTTGGTTTTGCAAGCTCATTTTTGCAGTACTGCCATCAGCCGCATGCCGTAAAATCTCAACAACCTCATCAACATGTGAGAGTGCTACAAGTAAACCTTCCACTAAACGTAGCCGACTTTCTGCTTTTTCTAACTCGTGAGTGTAGCGACGCGAGAGAGTTTGCTCTCGAAAACTCAAGAACTCCTGCAACAGCTGACGTAGGTTGAGCTGGCGTGGTTGTCCATCTACCAAGCCCAGAAGAATTGCGCCAAAGTTTGTTTGTAAAGCGGTTTGGTGGTACAAATTTTGCAGAAGTTCTTGGGGGTTAACATCGCGTTTCAATTCAATCACCACGCGCATTCCGGAGCGATCGCTCTCATCCCGAAGATCCGCAATTCCCTGTATACGACCTTGATTCACCAATTCCGCGACTTTCTCAATCCAACCAGCTTTATTTACTTGGTAAGGCAATTCTGTCACGATAATTGCTGTCCGCCGCTTGCCACCCCGTCCAGCTGCAACTTCTTCTACTTGACCAACTCCCCGTAGCAAAATACTACCTTTGCCTGTGGTGTATGCCTCACGAATCCCAGCATCTCCAACTATTTCGCCACCTGTGGGAAAATCAGGTCCTGGAATTAACTCGAATAATTTTTTATCGGGTAAATCGGGGTTGTCAATTAAAGCAATCAACCCATCCACTAATTCTGCTAAATTGTGCGGTGGAATATTTGTTGCCATCCCTACAGCAATTCCAGCACAACCATTTAGCAACAAGAATGGTAACTGTGCTGGTAGTACAGTTGGTTCTTCTTGGGAATTATCAAAGTTACCAACAAATTCCACCGTTTCTTCGCCAATTTCCGCCAGCATTCCCTCGTGACTAATACTCGCGAGGCGCGTTTCTGTATAGCGCATCGCTGCTGGGGGATCATTATCTACACTTCCGAAGTTCCCATGTCCTGCCAGTAAGGGATAGCGGCTGGAAAAATCTTGTACCAACCTCACCAAAGCATCGTAAACTGCTTGGTCGCCGTGGGGGTGATATTTGCCCAGCACATCTCCCACAACACGGGCACATTTACGATAAGGTCTATCCGGAGTCAGACCTAGTTCGTGCATGGCATACAAAATTCGTCGATGAACTGGTTTTAAGCCATCACGCACGTCTGGTAACGCCCGCCCAACTATCACACTCATGGCATATTCTAGGTAAGACCGCTGCATCTCGGTATGCAGGGCTGTGGTAATGACCTGTCCCGTGGGGAGAAGGTTTAACTGTTTTGCCATGAGTTTTTTCCCTGAATTTTCACTACACAAAAGCCGCTGTAACTGAAGACTGTAGCAACCACAGCATAACGGATGAAATGCTTATCATTACAAAATCTTGATGGTCATAGGATAGTAAGCAGTAGTATTATCCTTGATGACGGATGTCCACATTGTTTATTTCCAAGGATGTACCTACATATCGGTTTTGCTAGAGGTGGTAATCCCCCTCACATCTGTGTGCAGATAAATACCTTATTAGTTAACATAAGCTATCAAAAATAAAATTAAACATGAAAACTGTCTTGATTGTCGAAGACGATCTCATTAATGCTCGCGTTTTTTCCAAGATTTTGACCAAGCGAGGTGGCTTAGACGTAAAGCATACGGAAAATGTGGAAGAGGTCATGAATTTTGCCCAAACAGGGGAAGTTGACATTATTTTGATGGATGTCTCTTTGTCTCGAAGTGTTTACGAAGGTAAGTCTGTTGATGGTATCAAAATTACACAAATGTTGAAATCCGATCCGCAAACAGCCTCCTTACCTATTATCCTAGTGACAGCCCACGCAATGGAGGGCGATCGCGAGAACTTTCTCAAGCAAAGCGGTGCTGACGGCTACATTTCCAAACCTGTTGTCGATCACCAACAGTTTGTCGATCAGATTCTGGCGTTGCTACCCAAAGATCACAATTGAACAAGCACTTTCATTGAAGTCAGCACATTTATATTCCACTGTTTTCATTCTGACAACACCATGTCCTGTCGGACACAAAGACTGCCATGACAAACAGAACTTCGGTTTATAAGAGTGATTTTTGAGTAAATGCCCCTCCGACGGTTTCGCACAAATCAACGTTCCTCGTGATAAAGATGAGAAACCCGACACTGAACAGTTCTTTGAGAACAACCTTCTCAAGTTAGTGTACAAGTTGATTTGCGTATCACCCTACTCTTGATTAATATATATGTACTACTAGAGAGTATCATTAAGCAAGTGGTTATTGGTAAAAAGTTAGGAGCGATGAATCAGTAATTCATCACTCCTTATTCCGCGCCTGCTAACTCTACTGAGCAGGCTGTTGCTTAGAAGCTGTGGGGTTTTCTGGTGGATGAATAGCCGATTGAATGCGAGGTGATTGCAAGAATTTTTTGGTATCCGACAGTAGACGCGTACCCCAGAGGTTCTGCTTGAGGAAATCTAAATCGCCGTATTTATTGTCAATGCGGAGTGCCGCTTCTCCCATTGCCAAACCTTGTTGGCGATCGCCTTTAGTATATAGTGCTACCCCTAATGCTAATCGAGGTTCTGCAGCTTGCTTCTCGATAGCGACAGCGCTTTGCCATTGCTTAATTGCTCCCTGGACATTACCTTGCTCGTATAAAATTAAACCAACGTTGTTAATTGCAGGCCAGAATTTTTTGTTAGAGGATACTGCTTTATTGTACTGTACGAGCGCATCGGGCAGTTTACCGAGCATATAGTAAGCATTGCCCAAATCAAACAACCCATCTGAGTCATTAGGTTTTAACTTCAAACCAGCTTGGAATTCTCCAATCGCTTCAAGGTACTTTTGTTGCTGAAAATGAGCCGAACCCAAAGCAAACTGGATATCCCCATTTTTAGGATTTAAAGATTCTGCCTTTTTCAAGGCAGCGATCCCACCATCCACGTTTTTATTTTGCAAATATAAGCCACCTAAGAGAAACCATACTTTATCATTCTTAGGAGCTAGTTGAGATGCTAGCCGCGCTCTTGGCAAAGCTAGTTCAAACTGTTGAAACTGAGCTAGTTGAGCCGCTTCTTGTGCTAAACTTAAACCCTGCTGTTCTAACTTAGCTGCATCAAGCTGGAGTGTATGGGGTATTAGTGCTTGTGCGTAAGCGGCTCTTGGCATACTCGACAAACTACAGACAACCAGAAGAGAAATTAAACTAAATCGTTTTGGCACACTATCGCCTCTCAGCCACAAATCAAAGAATCTTTCAGCTAGCTTAAACGATCTCTGCTCTTGACGACAGCAAAATTTTCTATCTTTTCTATTGAAAACAGTGACTTTACTCATGTATTGTTTTATGATCTTTGACCTACTTATTTG
>JAQYWN010000681.1 GCA_029379265.1 Rhizonema sp. NSF051 | reverse complement strand
GTGCTGGCTCCCCAACCCCTCCCCCTTCGGGTGACGCTCGTTCCGACGCTCGTTCCTCGCTACCGCTTTGCTAACGCTACCGCTACGAAGATCGCCAGTCGCCGTGAGTTCGGGCTAACCCTCCTGCAGCGCTGGACTCACCGCAAGCGGTGAGTCCAGACAAAGCACAGCTTTGGCGGGGAGGGGTTCTTTTATTATGGGTGATTTAAAGGACATCATATCATTTACCGAACATGAGATCAATCGTCTAGCAAACTCATAAGTGCTGCAAATTCTGGGTTTTGCAACTCTAACAATCGGCTCTGTAATTTTGATAACTGACTCTGCAATTCTTTAGTTACATATGGCATGTCAGATTCTCGGGCGATTTCTAGCTGCCGATCCTTGATTGCGATTTGTCTGAGCAGATTATTTTCAAGTTGAAATGAATCTTGATATTGAGCAATCATGGTTGCATCTCCATAAACAATTTTGGTGAAGTACCCCGACTTGCCTACGGCTGAAGTCGGGGCTTCAGGTTAATTCCTGAATTTTCTTGAAGGTACTCATAGAATCATGAGACTCTATTATCAATTTCCCTCTCCGACGTTTTATAGTTGGAAAAACTCCCAATCCAACTCGTCTTATGTTGATTGCCGCGTTGATATCACGATCTATTTCAACATTACACGCTTTGCAACTATGAATTCTATCCTCTAACGCTTTCGGGCAATATTCATCACAGTTACTACAAATTTGACTCGTATAATCTGGCTTCACTCTGATAACCTGTCCCCCAGCTTTTCCGGCTACGTAAGACAAAATATCCCCAAATTGTCCGAATCCTGCATCCAACCAAGATTTATTTAGCCCTGATTTTTGGGCTTGATTATTAGGTAAGTACTTACCATCGTTATCTTGTTTTGGTTTATTTCTCTTAGTCAAACCGAAGAGGTTCAAGTCTTCCAAGAAAAATACTTTCTTTTTCGTTTTGACTAACTGGTGACTAGTTTTAAAATGATGATCTTTACGACTCCGAGCTATTTTCTGGTGTAATTTAGCTTCTTTGAGCGTTAACTTCCGTCTACTTGCACTTCGCTTTTTTTTGATGGACTTTTTCTCTGAAATCTGAGCTAGCTTTTTTTGGTTCGTGCGAAATGCTTTTACAGATGGAACTAGCTGAGATTCGCTAGTAGCCAAGAAAGTATCTCCTTTTAGAACCGCATCGATTCCAGTCGAATTTTCAACAGTAGGAATAACATCACATGCAACTTCAGACGGAACCTCCGTATCTTCCAGAGAAAGTGTAATGTACCATCCATCAGCTTTCTTAGAAACGATACAAGTTTTAACCTTGAATCCATCTGGTATTGGGCGATGCAAGATTATATCTATTTCCCCAATCTTGGGGAGTTTAATTCGATTTCCGTTAATCCATCCATCCAGAATCTGAGTGTAAGTGAAAGATTTGAAGCTAGATTCAGACTTAAATCGAGGTTTTCCACTTCGCTTTCCGTTCTTACACCCCTTAATATAGCGGTCGAAAGCTAAATGGACTCGTTTAATTATGTTTTGAAGAACCTGAGAGTAAACACTACTTAAATCTAGCAATTCCCCAGACCACTCGACAAAAATTAAGTCTTTTTTGAGGAAGGGCAGTAATTCTTGATGGATATTGTAGTTTGGATTATCTCTGAATTTGGGGAGAGGACATGAGATAATAGAACAACTATTAACCGCACATCGATTGTTTTCCCACCAATCTAATTTATCTCCTAGCATCTTATTGTAAAGGTACTGGCATAAACGTCTAACATGATTAAGCTTTACCTTTTGTTCAGTATTAGGCTTTACGCGATATTGATAGCTGACTCTCATCTCTCATCACCTCCTTTTTTTACTATAAATAAGATCACATACTGAGGGAGCGTCGAGGAAACAGAATGAAAGATAAATACATTAGAGTTAGAACATCAGAACGAAGATTGAATAAGCTACGCCTATATGCATCGGTAACAGAAAAAACAATGACTCAAGTGATTGATAAGTGTATCGACTCACTAAAAATACCAAATACTGGCAATTCCGACGCTCGATGACTCGAAGATCGCTTCGCTATCATCGACCTATCAACCTCATCAATCTAACGGTTAATATTGGTTGATAGGTCAATTCGTCATTACCCACTATCCATCCCCGCCTTAAGAAGACGGGGAATTCCGTGAAATCTGTTAAAAGTGCGTGGAGGTATAAACTTTGCTTTCTGCAAGCTTTCGGTAATTTTACCATAATGGGTTTGACTTCAAAGGTGTGTGAATCCGTCAGCCCTTCTCTATAAGATACGAGTGCGATCGCAAATGATTCGCGCACTGCCGTAGACAGCCCTAAGTAGATTCCCTAAACTATTTTGTACCAACAACTTGGTAGCTCAGTTATTTCATGCCAGATATTTTACCAGCACTTAGCCTTTATGTCTACTTGTTTGTTTAGGAATTAAACTAGAGAAAATGTATGCTTTTTAGGTGTGATGAATAACCGTCGTTTGCTTGAAATTGCAGAGTACATATCATTAATTGGCTCAGTAGCTGGCTCATTGGCTGCTATGGTTTCCGGGCAAATAGCATATGCGACTGCACCAATGTCATTGTCAATTTTACTGAATTTTGTGAATCGCTACCAATTTCAGCAGCAAAGCCAAAGTACCAATGCTGTTATCCATAATACGCATCAGCAAATTTTAGCCAATATCGAAGCAATAAGTTCTTTAGCCTTAAACCAGCCTGCTCAAGCCTCTCTTAGCGATGTACAACAAGGACTCTTCAATTTAAAAGAAGAAATTACCGCAACACAGATAAAGCTGGATCGTTTCGCTTCACTCTCAGTATTTGATCCCCAGCTAATCAATGAAGAGATATCCCGAATGACTAGCCATTATACAGACTTATCGGAATATATCAACGCTTTCAGACAGCAGTTAAGTACTTTACTGGTATCTGAAAGAGTAGAAGCACTACAAACTACACTCTTCGAGTTGAAAGCTGAAATTACATCACAAAGGACACAGTTTGACAATCAGTCATCCACTTATAACGCTTTTAACATTGAATCAATTCAAGACGAATTTTTTATTTTAAGAGAGCAAAACACGGTTTTACAAGAGTTCCTTGATGCTTTAGTTTACCGAATGCTATCAGATGGTAGTCTTAGTAGCCGAGTTTGCTCAGACGACATTGAAAAGCGGTTGAGTAAAATTGTCGAGTACTATAGAGAACAAAGAGAGCAAAAACGTCAAAAGTATGCCGTCAGCTTGGAGCCATCAGATAATCAAAGCTACGAACAGAAGCTCCAAGAATAATTTTCAACATCTCTAACTTAAGGAGGAAGTCAATATGGAAAAACGTGAGATTGGACATTCCGGATTAGAAGTCTCACCGATATGTTTCGGTGGCAACGTGTTTGGATGGACGCTTGATGAAGCGACTTCATTTGAGATTTTAGACGCATTTGTTGCAGATGGAGGCAACTTCATTGATACCGCTGATGTCTATTCCACTTGGGTTCCAGGCAATCAGGGTGGAGAATCAGAGACGATCCTGGGAAAATGGTTGAAGCAGCGTCGCAACCGCGATCAGGTCGTCATTGCCACCAAAGTTGGTAATGACATGGGTCCTAAGGGCAAAGGGCTTTCCCGTTCGCACATTATACAAGGTGTCGAGGACTCGCTACAAAGATTGCAGACAGATTACATCGATCTTTATCAATCACATACCGACGATGAAAGTACTCCTCTTGAGGAAACTCTTGAAACCTATTCGGAATTAGTCACTCAGGGTAAAGTGCGTGCGATTGGTGCCTCAAATTACAGTGCAGAGCGTCTAGCACAGGCGTTACAAATAAGCCAGCAACACGGGTATCCTCGCTACGAAAGCCTTCAGCCGCTCTACAATTTGTGCGATCGCTCCGATTACGAACAGAATCTCGAACCACTCTGTCAAGAACAGGAAATTGGCGTCATTAGCTATTTCTCCCTCGCCAGTGGGTTCCTCTCGGGGAAATATCGCTCAGAAAAAGATCTATCCGATAGTTCTCGCGGTGGTTTTGTGAAGAAATATTTAAACGAGCGTGGCTTCCATATTTTGGAAGCGATCGATGAGGTGGCAAAAAATTACAATACGACTCCCACTCAAATCTCACTCGCATGGCTGATGGCACGTCACAGTGTCACCGCTCCCATTGTCAGTGCAACAAAGATAGAGCAACTCAACGAAATTATCAAAGCGATCAATTTAAAACTCGATCCAGCTTCCATCGAAAAGTTGGATCAAGCCAGCGCTTAACAAATCTTAGGGACTTCCAAAAAATAAATTATCCAAAATAATTCAAGAAGCAGTATTTGACGGAGAATGATAATTATTAAGAGAAAAAGGGTTGGCAACGGTAACCCTTTCTCTCTCCAAAAAATCATGAAAAATCTGTACCTATCCTCTCTCCCAGTCCTCAATACACAACCCTTCCACTCGAATAAATTCACACGCCTTCAGAATCAATGACTATCAAGTCATCTTTGCAAGATCCAAAAGTCTCTTCAAAAAAGCCAGGGGGCCAGCCTTTACCTTGCGGCATATTCTCTTCATTAATTCGAGTTACAGGCTGAACTTTCAGAAGGCAGCTATGCTGAAGGCAGCTATGATACCCACGCTTAAAAACGTGGGATTGAAA
>JAQYWN010000680.1 GCA_029379265.1 Rhizonema sp. NSF051 | reverse complement strand
CAAATCTAATTACAGTTTCTTGTAAACCTTTTTCGGAAATAACACTAGTCCAAAATTTTTGTAAATCTATTGATCTTTCGTAATTATGACACTAATTCCAGCTAGACTTCCAAATGGAGAAATCGTAGAGATTGACTTAGATAAATTTGAGGATTTTCTTAGCGAAAATCACGGAAAAATCATGAAGGCTTTTAGGAGTCCTTTTGATAACCGATTAGGTGTTAGCGTTTATGATACTCCGGTAAAAATTCAAGCTTTTTATGCTGGTTTTTTTGTAGGATTGTTTGAAGCTAATCAAATACCGGAAGCTAATAATATTATTGAAATAAATGATTCGTATTTTTTTATTACGAGAGTTTTAGCACAAGATTCTAATGCTTCTTTTATTGTTAATGTTCGAGAGCCTAAACACACACTAGCAGATACTCAAAGTATTCGATTAGCAAAAGGTGAAGGACTTGGTGTTATCAATGATTCAACTTGGAAATGTCATCAGGTTAGTTAAAATATCAACAGACTAGACAAAAGTAAGGCATTTTGCTAGATCGTTCTGATATGCAGCGAGGATGCAGATAATGCCCAACAATCTAGGCGGGGGAGATTCGCAAATCAATTTTAGAATTTCTGAAGAGAAAAAAGAGGCTCTGCTGAAGAAAGCTAGGGTTAATGAGATATCCGTCAGTCGTGTACTTGTGCAATTAATTGATGAATATCTAGGTATCACGCCAAGGCGCGACGACGAAATATATAAAATGAATCAACGGATTATTGAACTTGAAAAATTTAAAGTGAAAGCAGAGAAAATTTTGAATGAGTTGGTTATATTTTCGTTAAAAAAGAATAATGAGTAATATGAGGAGCGATCGCTGCCCAATATTTTAAAACCCCCCAATCGATAGCCTTGATTAGGGGGCATAGCTATTGCCATAGTGTTTAACTTCGGCTGAGTTGAAATAAGAGACAGTTTCTGATAATGTAGACATTGTGCAGCTTTCCTTAACTAGTTGTACTGCCAGCAGGTGTGTCACCACCTTGGCTGGTTTTTTATTGACTTTTATATTTTAAATCAATATACTGGATATTGCAAGTATATTTTAATTTTATTTCAATATATGGCAAATCCTAATCCTTCTCCGGCGACTAGATATAAGAATGCTGGAATAGTTCTTAAGCACAACCAACCTCCTATTTCCGTAAAGATGCCAGAACCCTACGACAGTATTTTGCGATTAATGGATAACCGCAGTGAATTTATCAGAAAAGCTGTAGTTAATCAATTAAAAATAGAGAGCTATATTTAGTTTTTTTAGGTTGGAGGCTATAACCTAATCTAGGTAAATATTTTGGCGTTTTTTGACTGTTTTTTGTTGGAGGACAAGCAGTCTAAAATAAATAACCCAAAAACCTTGTAAACCAAAGCATTCAGAGATATCTTATCTAATATTTCAGCCCAAAACAGAGAAAGTAACTTTTGAGCAGTGTTCCGAAGTTACTTTCTCTGTTTTGAATAAGGCGATAAACTTTGTTATGGCATTTATTTTAAGTTTTTTGACCAGTTAAAGTAAAACTTTTGCAAATAGCGATCGCCCCTCGTTATGTCCAATAAAAAACCATTGACTTTGTCAACGGTAAGCAAGTAATGAAAAAAGTTATTGAGTCAAATATAGCACAATATAATCACCAGTACTCTAATATCCAACACCACATATCTTTCTGTATTTATATAAGGAATGCCATCAAGGCAATTTATCTCATGCAAACAATGGATTTAAGGCAGAGTAGGGTTTTAGACGCTGAACTTGTATGGATTTACAGCGTTAGCTTTTCATAGTTCAAAATCGTAAATTAAGGATTGATGCCGCATGGGTGCTTGGAATCTTTCACCTTGCTTTTGCTCTGTATTTATATAAGCGAGCGTTGCTGGTGAGGAATCGTAATTTGATATTGGATTGGTTACTGGGAGGGGATTAGGAAGTTTTGACGAGCGCTTTTCTTAAGATTAAACAACGTCAACTTGGTCTAGTTGTCGTAATCTGTAGCGGATCTAATATCCAACACCAAGCTTTGTTTTGAATTTATATAAGGCAGAACCATTGGTGCAAAATTGTAATTAATCATTGGAAAGGTACATTTAATGAGTTATTGACGCCGCGATGCCTCAGACGAGGAGCGATCGCCGTTACCACTAAAACTAAACAACGTCAACTTGGTCTAGTTGTCGTAATCTGTAGCGGATCTAATATCCAACACCAAGCTTTGTTTTGAATTTATATAAGGCAGAACCATTGGTGCAAAATTGTAATTAATCAATGGAAAGGTGCATTTACCAAGTTATTGATGTCACATTAAGCCAAGACGAAGAGCGATCTCGGCTAACACCAACTCCCTATCCCTCAACTACCAATAATCTTCCACCACACATTACTTTGAATTTACATAAGGCAGAGCAATTGGTGCAAAATCGTAATTAATCATTGGAAAGGTATATTTACCGAGTTATTGATGCCGCGTTGCCCTAAGATGAGGCGCGATCGCCGACCCAACATCATCTAAGTAACTGAGTTTTTATTTATACTTATAGAATATTTATACTTAACTATTAAATGTCAAAAAATAGGCACGAGGAGCCAGAAAAACGTAAGGCTGACGTGGTAAAGCGATACCTCGAAGGCGAAACGCAAGCACAAATAGCTCAGTCGCTGGGATTAACTCAACCACAAATTTCAAATTACATTCAAGAAGCTAGAAAGGAATGGCGTGCTGAATACTCTAGAGATTCCGCCGAGGTTTTTGATCAGCAGTTGGCTGCACTGATGCACACCAAGCGAGAGTTTTGGTTGGCATGGAATGAGAGCAAAACAATCATTGAATCTACCTCTCACAAAAAAGGATTCCGAGGCGATATTGAGATAGATGAGACAACAGTTACCAGAGAAAAGTCTTTAGGAAATCCTGCATATCTTAATGGTGTTGTAAAGTGTATTCTCAAAGAATTAGATTTGCGTGGGATTGCTGGTGAACTAAAAGAGAAAGACATAAAAGCAGCGATAAAGAGATTGAAGACTGAGGGATATTCGGTGTCAGAGCCGGGGACTTCCGACGCAGCGATCGCACTTAATTATCTTGTCGCTGCAAAGCTAGTGCCCGAATCTATTATCACCAGTATCTTTGCTGCACTGAAAAAATCAGAAGATGTCATGACGGCTGAGTTACAGAAGGTGTTTGATGAAGCGACTTAGCGTACCACCACACCACCGACTTGCCAAAACTTGCGCTGATATTCTCGATAAATCTACATCAAAAAATACAGAATCTAATATTGTAATCCCACAAAACTGGGCTGATTTTGCACGGTTAACTACAATTCGCAGTGGTGGACACATCATTCCATTCGATCCTTATAACTACCAGCGCGAATTAGTGGAAATGATGCTGGAACGGAGTTGTATAGTTGTCAAGTCGCGGCAACTCGGACTCAGTGAAACTATCATTTGCTACATGCTGTGGCGAGCGTGTTTAAATCCGGGATATCTCGGTGTTGTCTTCAGCAAAACTCAGCAAGATACTGGATTACTTGCCAGAAGAATGCGGCGAATGATATCCAGCATTGGACTAAAAACTAAGACTGAAAATTACGGTGATATTGAGATAGAGGGACACGGGCGAATATTGTTTCGTAACAGCAAACCGGAGTCGGGGCGATCGCTGGAGTCAGTCGTCGATATTTTTTTTGATGAGGCAGCATTCGTTGATGACTTTAAAGCAATATTTGACGCGATCGCCCCTGCTCAACAAATGGTAGGAGAATCGGCGCGGGTATATGTGGTTTCCACGCCAAATGGCAAGTCAGGATACTACTGGGATTTATTGACTGCGGGACAAAACACTGATATTGAACTGCTGTGCGATCGTATTTCTGCTGGAACCGAGATTCCATATTATTCTTGGGTAGACTCCGGCGGATGGGCGAAGATAATTGCTCATTGGAAAGCTCACCCTATCTATGGCGCTAACCCAAACTTTCTCAAAGAAATTGCCGAAAAACAAAAGCTTAGCGCTGAAACCATCAAGCAAGAATATGATTTGTCGTTTGGTAGCAGTGAGGAGAATTATTTTGACTATGGCACTGTTCAAGCTTGTATTGTTGACGAAGAATTTGACAAAGAACGAAATACCGATTCAGTTTACGTACTCGGCGTTGACCCCGCTTTTGGTGGTGATGATTACTGTGCCGCTGTGTTACTGGAATGCTCCCCTAGTAGCGATCGCGTCTCCGTTACTGTGCCATACCGCAAGCGGCAGCAAACTACAGAATATAATTTGCTGAAGATTAGTGATGTGATTAAACAGTACAAGCCCAAGTTGGTGATGGTGGAAGTTAATGGGGGAGGTGTCGTGTACCAAGAGCAACTCAGCCGCCAAATTCCATATATTCAGTTTATGGCAATGCGAACCACAGGCGATTCCAAGCCAGGATTACTGAGTCGTGTCAAGCTGGCACTGGAGCGAATGTTGCTGCAATTTGAGAGCGGCAGCGTGGTGGTAGATGAGTTGTTGAGCTATCGAAGTGACGGTAAGAAGTTTGGGGCAGCGCAGGGCAAGCATGATGACACCGTCATGGGATTGGCATTTGCTGTCGCTGCCTTGGAAGAACTTAGTTTGATTTAGCTTACCCGCCGAAAGCCTCCCACTGAATTTCGTCTTAGAAATCAGTGGCGA
>JAQYWN010000069.1 GCA_029379265.1 Rhizonema sp. NSF051 | reverse complement strand
CAACGATATTTCAAGGGTTTCAGCCTACTTTATTTCCTTAACCGAGCAGTATTGACTGTGGATGGATCGCTCTTTCAGAATTCTGCTTGGTATCGGGCTACTACCTTAAAAGAACGCATTACGTCTTTACAGAAGAAATCAGACTTAATTCCGTGTTCATCTGAGTTTGCTCAACAAAAATTAAAGCAGTGGAAGTCACAACCGATTTTTGCTAGTCAATCAGATTCTGAGTTTGCTCAACGTCTTGCAGTAGATGAAGTCACTGAGACTGAATTCCTTTATCTACTCAGCGAGCAAAATTATCTTGGCGAAACACCTTTATGGTTGGTAGAGCTTGAGCGAGCTTTTTCTGTTCCCGATTTATCCTCTACTCAGATACTGCCAAATCTAGAGTTATTAGCAGCAACAAAGATGGCTGGCTTGATGTATATCATTGAGCCACTGATTGCTCAAGGCTGCAAACGCTTGCATGAAGGAATCCAAACTTTACAAAAGATGCGATCTAACTTGCCGTTTGATTTCAGTTGCATCCAAAATATACTTTTTGCTCATTTGCCAATGCAGTTGGTTGGTAAGTTAAGTCGCACGATGGTTTTGGAACTTCATGTAGCTCGCCTCCAAGGAAAATTGTCAGGGGAAACACCCGAAGAAAGATTTCAAAGTTTTTTAGAACTGCTAAGACAGCGCGATACAGCGATCGCCTTACTACAAGAGTATCCTGTTTTAGCTCGCCAAATGGTGATAAGTATTGATTCCTGGGTGACTTTTAGTTTGGAATTTCTTCAAAACCTGGGAACAGATTGGGATGAAATTTGTTCAACATTCAGTTCAGATACAGATCCCGGTTTACTGACAGAGTTAAAGGGAGGAGTTGGCGATACTCATCAAGGAGGACGTTCTGTTTTAATCGCCAAATTTAGTTCTGGCTTTCAAGTCGTTTACAAACCAAGATCGCTTGCTGTTGACGTTCATTTTCAGGAGTTTCTCAACTGGATAAATGAACGAGGCAATCACCCGCCATTTCCGACATTAAAAATTCTTGATCGCAGAACTTATGGTTGGGTGGAATTTGTCAGTGCTTTTGGTTGTTCTTCCGCTGAAGAAATTCAACGCTTTTATCAACGTCAAGGTGGATATTTGGCGCTTTTATACGTGTTGGAGGCAACAGATTTTCACTCGGAGAATTTAATTGCTTCCGGAGAATTTCCTATATTAGTTGATTTGGAAGCACTTTTTCATCCACGGGTAGACAAAGATAACCTCACTCAGTCAGATGAAATTGCTAGGTATCAAATATTCACTTCTGTTTTGCGAGTAAATTTGCTACCGCAGCGTTTGTTATCTAATGATGCATATGAGGGGATTGACATCAGTGGTTTAGCCGCAAAAGAGGCTCAACTGACTCCGAACAAAATCCCTTACTTAAAAAATGAAGGTACAGATGCATTGTACGTGGATCGGCGGCAAATGGAAACATCGGGAAACCAACATCTGCCGACTTTAAATAGTTCTGGGATTAACGCGATTGACTATACAGAAGCAGTCGTGACGGGATTTACGAATATTTATCAGTTGCTTTGGCAACATCAAGATGAATTACTGGCTTTAGATAGTCCTTTGAGTCGCTTTGCAGAAGATGAGGTGCGTGTCATTATGCGTTCGACTCGCTTCTACAGTGTGTTGCTGAGTGAGAGTTTTCATCCAGACGTTTTACGCGATGCTCTTGATCGCGATCGCCTATTCGAGCGCCTTTGGTATGATATCGACTATACCTCTACGTTGGCAAAAATCATTCCTTCCGAACGCGAACAGTTATGGCAGGGAGACATTCCAATCTTTAAGACACGTCCTAATTCACAAGATGTCTGGATTGCTGCTGAGGAAAAACTAATTAATTTTTTTGAGCAACCAAGTATGGATTTGGTTCGGTTGCGCTTGCAAAACATGAGTGAAGAGGATCTTGCACGGCAACTATGGTTTACTCGTGCTGCCATTAGCACTTTAGCGATGGGCGATGAACAAGCACTGATGCCAACTTACCAGATTGCTGAACCACAAACAACCGCGACTACGGAACAATTCTTAGCTGCTGCTTGTGCGGTTGGGGATCGCTTGGAGTGGTTGGCAGTACGCGGTGAAGAAGACGCGACTTGGATCGGTTTATCACTGATAAACGACAGCTACTGGTCTTTGGTTCCTCTCGATGTAGATCTATATAATGGGGTTGCTGGAGTTGCACTGTTTTTAGCTTATCTAGGGAATATCTCTCAAGAAGTTCGCTACACTAAACTGGCGAATTCAGCACTCTCTACAATTCGATCTCAAATAGAGCAAAGAAAAAAAATGTCAGTTCTCGGTTTTGGAGGATGGGGTGGAGTTATCTATGCGATGACACACATCGGTAGCCTTTGGGATCAACCAAAATTGTTAGACGAAGCCGAAGAAATTGTTGAGTTTTTGCCAGAATTTATTGAAAGCGATGAGCGATTAGATATCGTTGGTGGTGTAGCAGGCTGTATTGGCGCTCTCTTCAGTTTATATCATTGTCGCGCCTCTCAAAAGACGAGGAGTGCTGCGGTGAACTGTGGCGATCGCCTGATTGCTGAAGCGAAACCTCTAGAGCAGGGGATCGGTTGGCTGCAAAAAGGACCAAAAGGTACTGGAGAAAAACCTCTAGCTGGATTTTCTCACGGTGCGGCAGGCATGGCATGGGCGTTACTTAAAGTGTATGCACTCTCAGGGGAAAAGCGATTTTTGCAGGCGGCACTTCATGCGATCACTTACGAACGCAGTCTTTTCTCTCCACAACTCGGAAATTGGCTGGATCTGCGCGGGGATGAGAGTTACAGTGGGTTCATGACAGCATGGTGCAATGGTGCCACTGGAATCGGACTGGCGCGATTGGATTCTCTTGCTTATGTGGATGATGCTGAAATTCGTTTGGAGATTAACACAGCTTTACAAACCACGATAACACACGGCTTTGGTCACAACCACTCTCTGTGTCATGGAGACTTAGGCAATTTGGATTTGCTTGTAAAAGCTAACTCTACTTTCAATGATTCAGAGTACAGAACTCTAAGCGATCGCTTTGCCAGTATCATTCTTGAAAGCATTCATCAGAATGGTTGGCTTTGTGGCGTTCCTTTAGGAGTGGAAACACCAGGGCTGATGACAGGATTGGCAGGAATAGGCTACGGATTGCTAAGACTTGCAGAACCAGAACGAGTTCCTTCAGTGCTATTATTGGAACCTCCTCAAAGGGGACGGACTTAACTCAAATTTAGGAATGATATTATGTCCGGTTAATTAACCAAAAATTACGTAAACACGCTCACCCCACCCCCAACCCCTAGAAAGCAAGCGGGGAGCGGAGACAAACCACACCGAAAAGCGGGTAGGGGTTATTGGGTATTAACCCAAGTTGCTAGTTATGCTGGAGTGCGATCGCTGCGGCTGGCGATCAATATCAACTTGATAACCCGCAACTTGGGTTATTAAGGTTATGCTACCGGACATGATATGAAGTTATTGAAGGCGCTGATTGACTGCCAACGCAATGAAATGCGTGTGTCTAAGATATTAGATACACAAACAGTTGTTTATTTTTCAATCACGCCAACTTACTTAACAATGAACAATATTTCTGTACGTGAGTTATTTATTCATCCTTTTAAAGGGTTAACGCCGCAAAAGTGCGATCGCGTCATTTTACAAGTAGGACATGGGATACCTGGGGATCGCGCTTTTGCCTTGATGTACAATGAAGGCGCAATTTATCCCGACTCTACAAAAGTACCATGGATGAAGAAGCAAAATTTTGTCATGCAAAATGATTGGTCAGGATTAGCGGCACTGGATTGTCATTATGAGGCGACTACTGGCACTTTCACAGTGAAGCGCAAAGATGTGGAGTTATTGGTTGCCGATACTTTGAGTCATTCGGGACGAGATCGCATTGCCACCTTTTTCACCGGATACTTGGCAGGAATCTACCCCAATCAAACTGCCAGACATCCCAACCGCGCACCCTTACAGCTGGTTGGCTCTTGTCAAACTCGCTATCCTGACCGAGAAGCAGTACATATTTCCTTAATTGGAAAAGCAACGATTGAGCATTTGAGTGAGTTGGCTGGACAACAAATCGATGTGCGGCGTTTCCGTCCCAACATTGTATTAGACGGGGTACCTGCTTGGGAAGAATTTAATTGGGTAGAACAAGAAATGCAACTTGGTACAGCACGAATTGCAGTTACAGCGAGGATTAACCGCTGCTTAAACATTCATGTCAATCCAGACACGGGAGAAAAGGATATGGCTTTACTTTCTCTGCTAAATAAGTATTTTCACCATACTCAGACTGGTATTTTGGCAAAAATTCTGGTCAGTGGTACAGTTGCAGTTGGCGATCGCCTCAGTTAAAATTTAGAATTAATACAAAAAGTTGACAATTAGCAACAAATTACCTTCTTTCTCGTCGTACTGGTTTGTTCAGTTAAAAACACCTTAAATACTAACTTTTTTCATTGCGCTCAACTGTAACTTAAGCAACTTTATTATCGATGAACAGAATCCGTCGAAAAGCGCCACCCCCATTAATCATGAACCGAGATGGAGGTTTTAATGTTGTGCGTAAAGGAGTCCCTAACTTTCATTGGGCAGATTTGTATCATTTGATACTTAACATGTCTTGGACTAAGTTCTTTGCGCTCATTAGTTCGGGATATGTGGCAATCAACGCTTTGTTCGCTATGGCATATCTGGCAGGAGGAAATGCCATTGAAAACGCAAGACACGGTAACTTCCTTGACGCCTTTTTTTTTAGCGTCCAAACTATGGCAACTGTTGGCTACGGCTCGTTGTATCCCAAAACATACTACGCGAACACCTTAGTAACGGTGGAAGCGCTATTGGGAATGTTAGGAGTTGCAATGGCGACAGGGCTAATGTTTGCTCGATTTTCCATTCCCAAAGCCAGAGTACAATTCAGCCGTGTGGCAGTCATTACTTCCTATAATGGTGTACCGAATTTCATGTTTCGAGTAGCCAACGAACGAGAAAACTGGATTGTAGCAGCGCAAATCAGCGTGACTTTAGTCAGCAGTGAAATTACTAAAGAAGGGGAAGTAATGCGTCGATTTTACGATTTGCCACTGATTCGCAGTCAATCACCGCTTTTCGCCCTGACTTGGACAGTCATGCATCCAATTGACGAAAATAGTCCATTGTATGGTATTACACCAGACAAGATGTTTGAGGATAATATGGAAATATTGGTAACATTTACCGGGCTAGATGAAACCGTTGCTCAAACTATTCATGCTCGTCATTCGTTTGTCTCAGGGGAAATTCTTCGCAATATGCGGTTCGTCGATATCCTATCAAGGACAGCAGATGGCAGACGCAGCATTGACTTTTCCCGCTTTCATGATGTCATGCCGATAGCGAATTGAGAATTTCAGTCCCGTTGCTCTTGTGTAAGATTATCTATCTCCTTGATCTTCTTTCTTGACTTCCTAGGATCAGGAGCAGTTTTTTATATCGGTATTCATAGGAGCGGTTCAGGAGTAGCATCTGGTTGCTGCATAAGAATAAGACCATTCATATCATGTCCGGTTTAAAACTTATCATAAGGTTATTCGTTCTCCTCTCTCGGAGTCTTAAAAGTATGAGAGATTTGAAGCGCAACTACGAGCCTATATCTCATTTTTAAGTAATGAAACGGACATGAGATGACATATAGCCCTGAAAATCACTTAACTAAAGAGTTAATGGTTAATTGCAATTAACCATTAACAACCTCACAGATATTATAAGTATTCAAAAGGACATAGGATGATTGGAAGGTTAAGCGTCGTCGCTATTCTTCTTGATGATGGTGATGTTTGTGGTGATGATTGTGATGGTGATGCTCTTCAGACACCTCTCCTTGACGCTCTTCAGACACCTCTTCTTGACCTTGTATACGATTATGAACTGCCCGATTGATTGCGTTATCAAGCATTAAATCAACTTCAGTTTCAATCAAAGGCTCAATAGAGCGACCACCAGGAATATGAGAAAGGACGCCATGAATAATTCCATTTGCCACTCTGTTTGCTGCCGTATCAATCACAGCATCTACACCAAACTCAGCAGCTTCCTTAGCTCTATTGTGTTCAGAATTGTGTTCAGACATAATTTTTCCTCTACACTTATAAGATATACAGAATTTATCAGAAAATACTTGCAATACTTAACATCAACTGATTATTTAAGAAATCCGATGTTGAGCACATTATAACCTGTTTTAACTTCCTATTAATTATTTAATCGTGAGCACTAATTGATACATTCTTTTCTCTTTAAAGTCTATTTAACCACGATACTGTTGGTGAGGTCAAAAAACCTTGAGTTTTGAGTTGGTCAGTTGAGCATGTTAACCGCTTTGAATAAAAACAGAACTTACCCAAGTGTCACAATAATATAGCGCAACTCGATAAAATCACATACATAAAGCCCCTCACACATACGCATGTGTGAGGGGCTTTCTCTTGAGGGCGAGAGTGTATGGGATTTGACTGAGAACGGCTATAGTACAGTATGGCGGAAATAAGCAGACCATTAAAAGCTATGAAAACTCGGATGCTCGCAAGCCTTAAAAATGGTATATGTATTTACACAGTACTAGCAACAGAAGTTAAACAGCTTTAAAGTACTTATCTAAAGGCGGAAATTGAACTTTAGTTGAGTGTGCGATAAGCAGGAGTGCTAAAGCCAATAAACATACTATCCAGGATAGCCTTCCATTGCTAATATCACAAATACAAGACTTATTGGAGTGCGAAGGTATAGAACAATAGAAAGTTTGTGAAAATTAATGATGCATTGTTGAAATTCTTGGTTGGGGGTAACGGCATATCTAACTTGATATTACTCTGAGGCACTCGTTTGGCTTGCTGCTGAAAGTTGAGGACTTAATTTAACTGTGTATGAACGAGAACGAGACGACTGATTGAAAGCGCGATCGCGTTGCAATTGAGAGTGATTTCCACGCAAGAGGTTTTGATATGCTGGTGAAAGTTTAGGACTTAACATAAAAGTATAGGAACGAAAACCAGAGCGCCGTGTCAAAGCGCGGCGCTGTAGTTTAGAACGATCGCTAAGCAAGCGGTAGCTGAATAAAGCAACTACGGTTGATAAACTAAATAGACTTCCCCACAAGAGCCAACTCCAATCAAAGCGATCGCGATCCCCAGAAGCGTTAGTTTCTCGGAAATTTTTAGCGTCTTTAATAAGAGCAGCGAGTTTACTTTTAGCACTTAAAATTATGCCACCATAGTTTTTACTAGTAGCGTTTTTCCTTCGAGTCCCGTTTTTTACAACACTATAATTTTTACCGATACTTTTCTTTTTACTGATACTACTTGTTTTTGTAGTCCCGGAAGTTTTACTCATGCCGTAGATCGTGCCCTTGTAAGTTGTTACGCCATAATTCTTGCCAGTACTGTAAGTTTTAGTAGTACTGTAAGTCTTCACGCCATAGTTCTTACTAATACCGTTGGCATGAGTATCGTCCATCACACCAATACTACTTCTTGTTGGAGTAACGTTTGTCTGAGTATTATAGGTTTTCGCACTACCATAAGGCGTGCTACTGTTAGGTTTAATCGTACCACCGTAAGGTGTAACCGTACCGTAAGTTGTACCACCGTAAGGTGTCGCCGTACCACCATAAGTCCTTGTCGTACCGTAAGGTGTCGCCGTACCATAAGTCGTACTACCATAAGTTCTCGTCGTACCGTAGGTTGTACCACCGTAAGGTGTCGCCGTACCATAAGTCGTACCACCATAAGTCTTCGTAGTCCCATAAGCTGTACCACCGTAAGGTGTCGCCGTACCGTAAGTCGTACCACCATAAGTCTTCGTAGTCCCATAAGCTGTACCAGTACTGTAATTGGTGCCAAAGCCTATTTTCACTTCAGCTTGCACAGGTATAGCTAGCATGGATAAACCGATGGCAAAGGTACTGCCCCAAACAGCTTTTGTTAATTGAAAAGACTTCATACTTGTATTTCCTTTATTATTTTCAATAATTATGTTTAGGCACTATTACAGTGTGTCCTAAGTCACTCTTACACTAAAAAAGCTTAAACCACAGACTCAGTAAATATTCTTCTGTCTCCTTTTCTATCACTAATCAACTGGATATGATATTACTTCTAACTTCTTTAGAGGCAGGCTGGTTTGTTGAATCTCTAAAACTTGTGTACTAGTTCAGACAAATTTTTAGGTCGCTTTGGCTACTTTTCACTTCTTAATCATACATAATATTGCCAAAGTAAAGACTCCACTAAATACATAGATTGCTTAACCTCCATCTTTAGCCTTGAGAGCAGTTCCCTGTAAAGCCAAAGTTCCTTTTGTGACTATTTTGTCACCCAGTTTCAAACCATTGAGTATTTGGGTTGACTGTGGGTTATCATCTCCCAGTGTCACCAAGCGCTCCTCGTAACGGTGCTCTCCTGTCTCAACGTAGACGTAATTATTATCACCGTCACGTACTATAGCGCTGTGAGGCACTGTAAGTATGCTAGTTTTATCTACAAAAACCTTGAGACGCGCAAACATATCCGGTTTGAGAGTCAAATCGGGATTGGGGACATCAGCCTTAATCGTTAATGTCCGGGTTTGAGGATCAAGAGTGTCAGAAACATAATTGATCCTGCCAGAAAAGACTTTATTAGGCATACTATCAAGAGTGACTTGAACAGTTTGCTCTAGGTGTATTTTGGTAATATCCTGCTCGTAAGCATCTGCTACTAACCAAACCCGACTCAGATCTGCTAAAGTAAACAGCTCCCTACTAGGATCAGCCAGTTCGCCAAGATTGATGGTACGGCTAATGATCTCACCGTCGCGTGGTGCGGCTACGATAAAATTAGGGGAAATATGCCCTGTACGCACCACTTGCTCAGCCACTCCTGTAGTCGCTCCTGCAAGGGATAAGCGTTCCGCCGCAACAGTAATCGCCGACTCTAACTTAGTTTGTACTGCTTGTAAGTTAGCTACATCCTTTTCATACTGGGCACGAGCAGCTTCTAAATCAGCCTTAGCTGAGATGCGATCACGATAAAGCTTCAGTTCACGTTGGTAAGCCGCTTTGGAGAAATTCAGTTGCACCTGTGCCTGCTTCAAATCGGCTTTATTCTGGAGAGACGCTTGCAACAAATCCGACTCAATTTGACCGATCGCATCAGATTTGACTAAAGCTAGAGTTTGACCTTTTTTGACGCGTTGACCAAGTTTTACGAACACAGTGGTGACATTTCCCGGAACTGGAGGAGAAATATGTGCCAATGAATCACCAGCTGCTTGGACTCTACCAGTTGTTTGCAGAGTCACCTGGAAAGGCTGTAGTTCTGCGCTCTCAAGGGTTAGCCCAATTTGTTGCTCTTGTTGGGGGGTTAGTGAAACAGAAATTGGTCCTTGACGCGCCTGTGCGGCTTCTGCAGGAATCTCAGGAATCTTGACTTTTTGCCCCTCCATCTTCTCGGACACCATTTGCAGAAAGTTGGGAGTCTTCTGCCCAGAGCAGCCAGTGAGAAGACACACAGCAAATAAACTTAAAAGCCAAAAACGCCTTAAGAAGACAGAAGGAATCCCCATAAATAAATATATTCGATTCAATAAGGACATATTTTTCCTTGCACTACACGTCTCGGAAAAAATTCTTTAATCTTTTTCATAAATAAATTTAGGGGCTTCAAACCCGAGTGGCAGAAGGAAAACATTATCTTCCTTCAGCATAGCTGCCCTCTGCCCTCTGCCTTTCTTTAGTGACTTGATCATACCAATTCTCAAAACGATAATTGATTACCAACCGCCTTTTCCAGATCCGCGTAGGCACTTTGGTAGGCAGTGACTGCATCTACGTAAGCCGAGCGATTCTGTTGATCTGCTTGCTCAACCGCGATCGCACTCGCTAGGTTTGTCTTACCAACTTGGTAGCTTTCCTGAGCTAAGGCTAACACCTCTCTCGAATCAGGTAGCAATCGGGATTGGTACTTGCGAATTGTTTCACGAGCAATGAGTAATGACTGGTAAGCTGCACGCACATCGACAGCAATTTGTGATTGCACAACATTTTCTTGCTGTTGCGATTGATCAAGTGAAGCTTTTGCTTGTGCCACTTCCCCTTGTTGATTGTAGAAAATTGGTAAGTTGACTGCCGCTCCAAAGTACACACCATTCGTGTTTTTCATTGGGGGATCGACGGTGGTGAACAGATACCCACCGCTTAGTTGGAGATCGGGGGTACGTTGGGCTTTGGCTAGGCGCAACTGGCGCTGCGCCACAGTAGTCTGTTGTTGGGCAGCCTTGAGATCCAAGCGCTCTTCATAGGCACGCGCCAGTAATTCATTGATTGTCGGGAATCGGACATCAGGTGTAGGTACCAGTTCCGTCTTTTTGACAAGTTTAACTGCCTTAGTGACGACGTTGAAAATTCCAGGATCGTCGATCTCAACATTCTGGTTCGGGTTATCTCCCATCAGGGCGTTAAGTTGAATCCGTGCCTCCTGAATGCGAAGCAAGGCTTGCCTGAGTTGCGGTTCTGTTTGGTTGAGTGCCAGTTGAGCCTGTAATAACTCTGCCTCAGGGGCTGCTCCTGCCTCAAAGCGCTTGCGAGAAATAAACACTAATCTCTTGAGCAGTTCAATCTGCTCAAGTTGTGAGCGAAAACTGGCTTCAGCCGCCGCCAGTTCAGCATAGGCTCGACGCACTTGACCATGAAGATCAAAGCGTGCAGAGTTGTACTGTAGAAATGTTAGCTGATATTGAGACTTAGCCAGAGATATACGCTTAGAACGCTTACCACCCATCTCAAAGTTTTGCGTGAGCCCTACCTGTTCGGGGTTAGCGCCAACGGTATAGACTTTACCGAAACCGTATTGAAAAGCCAACTGGGGATTAGGACGTACTCCTGCAATGGTAATGCCTGCAGCACTGATGTCGAGATTGCGATGGGCTGCTAGTAGCACGGGATTTTTCTCGTCCGCTCTCTTGAAGGCTTCGCTCAAGCTGAGACGGAAAACAGAATTGGCGGTGGTTGGAGGTTTGAGAGCCTGATTTAGTGTTCTATCGTTCAGGAGCTTCTGCTCTGTTGACTGCTTTTGTTCGGGATGATTCTGCCTAGATGCCTGAACTCGCTGTGTTGATTTGATGTTTGCTAAAGGTTCTACAATTGCTGAGTTGATGTTTAATCCCATCTGCTGACTCTGTTTGTTCGTTAGTGCAACAGACGCAGGATCTGGTGTAGATTTAGAGATTTTACTTTCTTGAGCATTTTGTTGGGGTTGACTCCCTAACTGCTGTGGAGGAGATGTAGGAAAAGGAAACTCAGGAATTTTACTTTCTTGAGCATTTTGTTGAGGTTGATTCCCTAACTGTTGTGGAGGAGATGTAGGCAACTCAGAAATCCCGTCCGGCTGTATTTTTTGTAGTGTTCTTGGATCTTTTGGAGATGTCGGAACGTTAGCAGTTTTCTTTTGCTGAGCGCAGCCACTCAGCAAGCTCAGCAGAAGAAGACATAATATATAAAAATAGCGGAGCTGCATCATAGATTCTTCTTTTTCGCACCCTCACCTTCACAACTACTGTGTACACACAAATTCGGAATCTCCGGTATTGCTCCCCTTAATTCCCCCGGTATATTGCGGGGAAAAGAATATCTCGTCGCTCCCGCACCTTTACAACCGGGAAATTACTTTCTTTCGGCTCTTATTTGAGTACCTAATTTACAGCCCTTTTCAGATGAATGAACCACACCGTTTGTAAGGGGGAACAACTTTCAAAGCAATCCCTATGACTATGGTTGATTTTCCTGAACGTTACTGTAATTTAGACGCGTAGCGGCAAGATATCATAACGCTCCTGTAAGTTAAAAAGAAAACAGGTAATCTTGTCATCAGGTAGGAGAGTGCAAGATTTAGATTTCTCTCCTATACATTGAGTGCGGTAATACCGACACCTTGTAAGCTATTTCCGACTTGCATGTACACCCCAGGGCTGAAGTGGGGTGCGTTATTTTTTGAAACTGGTGTCATTTGTAAATCGAGCAGTCTTTTCAATTGCTCATCAGTCTGGTAAACCAGCCGGAAAAGCAAGTATTTTCACGGTTAAATCATTAACGTTTAATGACTTTAGTCCGAGAGAGTTTCACTTTAGGAATAATAGGGCGAATGATCTGGTGTTCTTTTTTCTGATGTTTATTTACCTTGTTTTCCACGAGGTTGTACAGTGTTGGCAGCACCAATAATGTCAGGAAGGTAGCGGAGATTAATCCACCGATAATGACGATCGCAAAAGGTTTCTGGCTTTGTGAACCGATACCATTGGATGTTGCCACAGGCAATAAACCCAAGATTGCCACCGTCGCCGTCATTAACACCGGACGCATCCGCGTCAACGCGCCCTCATAGACAGCTTTGGTAATCAAGTTAGTGGGGAAGTTCCATTCAGGGTACAAATAGCTCAAATAGTTGATCGTCTTGACGTTATGGGTTGCTGCTACTTCAGTCATGGCGATATAGGCGACTTGGGATGTCAGGTTGGGGGATTTGTTCCATTCCTGGCGCAACTCGTTAATATAACCCACCATAATCACACCATTTTGTACTGCCACTCCAGTCAGGGCGATAAATCCCACTCCAGCCGAGATGCTGAAGTAAGTGTGAGTCACAAACAAAGCGATGACTCCACCAATTGCTGCTAATGGTACAGCAACTAGAATCAGCAGCGCATAACGTGCCGAACCGAACGCCAACAGCAAAATCACAAATATCAAACTGAGAGTGAGTGGCACAACCACCATTAAGCGTTGATTGGACTCCTGCTGGTATTTGAATTGTCCACCCCAATCAAGTCGATACCCTTCTGGTAGATGCACTTGTTGGGCGACTTTTTGCTGCGCTTCTGCCACTGATGATCCCAAGTCACGCCCGCGCACGTTTGCCTTAGCCACAATGCGGCGTTCGTTTTCTTCCCGGTTAATTGTTAAGGCACCTGATGCAACTTCAGTGTGAGCCACCAAGGAGATGGGTATTGGACCGATGGGCCCTGGTGGGTTAATTAGTAGGTTGTTTATCGCCTCTCTGGTATTGCGGTACTGTTTGGCTAAGCGTACCAGTACGTTGAAGCGCCTTTCTCCGTCTACTAACTGGGTAGCAGTCTTGCCGCCGATAGCGGTGGAAACAAGATCCTCCACGTCCGAAACATTCAAACCGTAGCGACTGGCAGCATCGCGATCTACAACAATTTGGTACTGGGGTTGGCCGAGAAGTTGTTCGTCAGCAACATCGACCAAGCCATGAACTTGATGGAGAATATTTGTAATTTGGTCTCCTAACTTTTGCAAGACATTGAGATCGGGACCAAAAAGCTTGATTGCCAAACTTCCCTTTGCCCCAGAAATCGCTTCGTCAACGTTGTCTTGGATGTACTGCGAGAAGTTGTACTCGACGTTGGGAATCACGGAAAGATCTTTGTTCATGGAGTTAACCAGTTCCTCTTTGGTACCATGGAACTGCGATCGCCACTCAGCGGTTGGTTTGAGATCTACAAGAAACTCAAGATTGCTGAATAAATTGGGATCGGTAGCGTCATCAGGGCTACCTGTCTGGCTAGTGACGTTTTTAATCTCTGGGTACTTGAGGATTTTTTCACGGATGAGACTGGCAACTTGAGTTCCCTCTTCGAGTGAAATTGACGGAGGTAGCACCGTTGCCCGCAGCCAGATGTTACCTTCTTCTAAAGCAGGAAGGAACTCCGATCCTGTATTGAGAAACAGGATCACCGCCACCACGAGGGCAGCTAATGCGCTTACTAACACAGGCCACGGGTGCTGTAGTGTCCAACGTAGAGATGGCTTGTACAACCACCTTACGAAGTGAACGACCGGGCTTTCCCGCTCGATCACAGGTTTGCTGGTCATCAAAAACGAGATCAACACTGGGATGACCGTCAGGGAGATCAGCATTGCTCCCAACAGTTGGAAATTCATTGTGAAGGCTAGAGGGTGGAATAGCTTGCCTGCAACTCCGTTAAAGCCAAAGATCACAATAAAACAACAGCAAATAATGCCTGTAGCAAATAAAATTGGGCGACCTACTTGCTGAGCTGCTTCTAATACCAGTTTGTTGCGACTCTTGCGATCGTGGAGATGATGTCCTTCTTCACTCAAGCGGCGGAAAGCATTTTCTACCATAACCACCGCACCATCTACGATGATCCCGAAGTCAATGGCTCCCAAACTGAGTAGATTTGCGGGAATGTGAAAGATATTGAGGCAGATAAAGGAAAACAACAATGCCAACGGAATGACAGTTGCCGCCACCAAGCCACTCGTGAGGTCAAACAGGAACACAATCAGGACGCAGACGACTAAAACAATACCCTCTCCCAAGTTGTGAAAGACAGTCTCGAGAGTT
Organism: Rhizonema sp. NSF051; assembly: GCA_029379265.1. GTDB lineage: Bacteria > Cyanobacteriota > Cyanobacteriia > Cyanobacteriales > Nostocaceae > Rhizonema. Next base: position 2,040 of record JAQYWN010000069.1, on the reverse strand, counting down.
TCGCGGACTAACTGGAGTCGGTCGTAGAGAGGTACCAAACGCACTCCCTGCGGTAAGGACTTTTGGATCTCTGGGAACTTTTCGTAGAGGCGTTCAATCACTCGCGAAGGATTTTCGCCACGCCGCATAAGTACGATGCCCATGACATCATCATTATCACGGTTTTTGCCGAATTGACCCAAACGGACTCCCGGTCCAATATCAACTGTGGCAATATCTTTGATTAGGGTTGGCGTTCCTCCTTGAGTTGCTGCAATCACAACTCTATTGATATCGTTAATATTTTTTAACAGTCCGAGACTCCGGATGACATAAGCCTGACCGTTTTTCTCTATATAGTTACCGCCTGTCGTGCCATTAGCATTTGTCAAAGCTTGATAAACTTGGTCTATACTCAAGCCCAAAGCTTTCATCCGATCAGGATCAACATTCACTTGGTAAGTCTTGATTGGACCACCCCAACTTGTAACATCAATGACTCCAGGAATTTGCCGAAAGGCTTTTTCAAGATCCCAATCTTCAATGGCTTTGCGATCCATTCCGGAATAAAGATTTGATTCTACCGTGTAGCGGTAAATTTCCCCTACAGCACTGCTATCTGCATCTAGTTGGGGCTGAGCATCACTGGGAATATCTGCAGTCCCAATTCGTTCCAATACCTGCTGGCGAGCAATTTGAGTTGATATGCCGTCCTCAAAATGGACTTGAATAACCGACAAGTTCAAAAATGAGGTTGAGCGTAAGCCTGTCTCACCGGGGATACCATTTAATTCCTTCTCCAAAGGTACTGTTACCAGTCGTTCCATTTCTTCTGCAGCTTTACCTGGTAGAATTGTAATGACACTCACTTGTGGACTTGTAAAGTCTGGATATGCTTCAATTTCTAAACTCCGGAAGGCTCCGTACCCTACTACCAACAGTACGCAGGTAATTACTAGGGTAATGTAGCGGTTGTTGAAGGCGAGGGCTATAAGTCTATCAATTAGTTTATTCACGCTCAATTTCGCTTTAAGTCAAAGCTGTAGCAAAGCACATATTGGATTCATCACTTCCCGCTAAAAGATACCTATCTTCTCTTCTTTTTGATTTTCTTCTCTTTTCCCAAGGGGAGAAGCAATCATGCGCTCCTAGCGTCAGGGCGCTTCAATAGTATTCTTCTAGCAGCAAGGTCGTATTTGTGAGTTTGTCTAACAACTTAACTTACATCAATAGATTCCATATCTCACTAAGCCGATAGGTATATCTGCATTATAACCAACCAGTCTAACAGAAAGAGCATATAACCAAGCATTAGAAACACCCAACACTCTGACATTATTCATATCAATATTGAGGATGGTTCCAGGAGCGACAGGTTCGGAAAACTTGACTGTAACAACATTACTACCTCTAACTCTATCAATCGATATATTGGTATCAATATTGTGTCTAAATTGATCATGAACTTTTATCTTTTTACTTGCATCTAAACCCTCCGGTACTCTAATATTTATTTGCTCAAGAGCATTCCCATTGCTAGGAATTTGTATTTTGAAAGAATGTCGAACATTGCTGGCAATGCTAGGACGACAACGTTTGGGAAATGCGACTTCTCCAAAGATAGAAGGAAGTACATCTATCTTTTTAATAGTGCTTGTATAAGCAGTTGTAGTTGGCTCGGCAATACATACATTCACTATCAATAAGTTGAATGCAGCAGCGTAAATTAGCCTTTTCATTATTTGGGCAATTAGCTGTAACAATAATTAGAAGCAACTAATTTCTTAGAAGCTTACACCTTACCCCGAAGGGTGTCGGTGTGTGGAGTTGTTTCTCTATCTACATGAGTAATAGAAGGACAAACACGATACACGTAATCTGGCAGACAGGATGTACTTAATAGGACATTAATGATGACCTTCATACAAGTGTAATTGATAAATGTAAAGAACTCGGAAAGATTTCCAAGAAAAGAAAAATTTAAAAAAAAGCTAACAATTAGTGGGGCTTTCTTAAGATTGAGATTTTTTTTATTGACAAGAGGTTTTGGCTCTGATAATT
>JAQYWN010000679.1 GCA_029379265.1 Rhizonema sp. NSF051 | reverse complement strand
GTTCAATACTTTTGTAGGAAATATTATAAATCAAGGAAAAACTATATTAAAAAAAGCGTTAACAGATCCAGTGGGAGCTACAGTTGATGTTGGAAAATCAGTTGTAAGCGCTAGTGTTGCCACAACTGATTGGACTGGAAATGCTATAAAAAGTTTTTTCAATTTCTTTGATCCATCTCCAAGATACAGTGGCAACATTCCCAACGCTGCTAATGGTTTATTCAATGCAGCATCTACTGAATCAAGCCGAATGCCACTTGGTGCAAACTTGGTGATGGCAAATGACAAAGAATTTATCCTTGCACCTGCCCGTCGCCCTGTCTCTTCAGCAGTTAGCTCAGGGAATGGTGGTGGGGGCAATGTGGTAAATCATGCAGGGAATTCGTTTGTTATCAATATCAATGGTGCTGTTGGTGATATGAAGGTAATTGCTGATGAAGTCATTAATGCAATTCAAAGTCGCATTGATAATGAATTAATGGCACAACTTTGATGGCGATCGCTTTCCGATTTTTTTGAAATACTTGATGCGTCAAAATCTTTAATCCATAGGCATTACATTGATTGCACACGATTCCCCGTCAAAGCATTCGCCTTATATAAATGCAAAGTAATGCGTGGTGAAAAATATTGGAAAAACGAGGGGCGATCGCTTTTCTAATGGGCTTCGGCTTGAGTTATGCCTTGGTTGTCGGCGAGAAGCCTGAGGTGTTTGGCTGTGTCGGGCGATAACGATAGGAGCGAGCAGCGTATCTTCTCCCTTTGTTTCTATACCATTGCAATTTATTTTTGTTATCTTTCAGATTAAAACATGTTGCATTTTAAAATAAGTACTGATACTATTAATTATAGCGAGGAGGTATTGACAGCACACACCTCGCCATATCCAACTTACTTTCGGAGGAGTCGGCAATGCTAAGTTTAGCAGAAGTAGAAGAGTCAATCAAGGCAGAGATTGATATCGATTTAGAAGGAAAGGGCTTTTTATCTATTAGAGGCACAGCTAGGCTGTGTGATGTAGATTATGGAGGTTTGGCAGAAACCTTTAGATCTTCGTGTGGAGATAAGCCAAGCAAATTAGCTAAAAAGCTTATCGCAGCTAAGTTTAAGCCGTGGAGTTTTTCTGAGTCAGGAGTTCCGGATTTAGCATTAATTCATATCTTGAAATACTACGCTTTTGAAGCTGGAGAAAGGGTCAAACCTTTAGCAAAACAAATGTGTGAGGTGTTAATTGGGGTTGGAGCAAGAAAATGGATGCAACAAATTAAAGGATGGGAGAAGCAAAAATCTTCTAATGATTCTGTTGCTCTTGCTTTACCACAAAATATTGAATTAGCGGACAAAATCTTGTCTATTGGAGAACGGTTAGAAAGATTGACACGAGAAAGACTTAATCCGTATTTAGCTCAGCAAATTAAGGATTTAGTTGGAAATCTTATTACAGAAACTAACAAAAAAATACTGACTCCATCTTCTGAGCAATGGCATGGTGTTGTTGCAGTTGCTGAAAGAATGGGATATTCAGTGTCTATCAAAGGCACACATAACCGTGGTTTTCTTGGTGCTTGGATTCGGTGCTTTTACGATTATCTTGGAGACAAGCAAGATGTGCGTCTATGCAATGAAACTCAGCAAGAAATTTACGTTTATGCCTGTCATGATACGGATATCTTAGCTGGTTTGCAAAAAGCAATCGTTGAATTCTTTCAAGATCCAGAGCCTAGCTTAGCCCTAAAAGCAGCGGGTTGGTTCAAAAGATCTCGTAAACCAAAGCTGGAAGTGGTAATAAGCAATGGCTAAGCGAGGAAAACCAGCACTTCCACCAGGTCAGAAGAAGGTAAAAATCAACATTACAATTAGTCCTACTGTTGATGAAGCTTTATTTCATACTGGTAACAAATCACTAGCGTTAGAAATGGCTTTTAATATTGTGAGGCAAAATCCGGAACTAATGCAGCATCTTTTAGAGCAATTAGCTTTGGCATAACTCAAGGGGTGCATCTACTCACTGCAAACTTAAATTTTTTCTTCCCATGACTATAACCAATTTTTCTTCTGTAATTGATGCAGCAACTAGTGAAATTGATTCAGAGATTGATGAGTTGCTAGAACTTTATGCCAGTGGTACAAAACCAGAGTTTCAAGTACAGCTAAGATCGGAACTTGAAAAAATGAAAGTAGAGATTTTACCAAAACTCATTGCTTTTATTAAAGAAAATGATTTTCCTAATGCCTCTCGTGAAATGGATTTCGTTATTCGCCGTATGCAGATTCACGCTGTTGCCATGATTACTGATACACCGGAGTACAAGGAATATATAGCAAGTAAGTCTTAGTATTTTATAAAAAAAGTGTTGTGATTAAACCGCCATTGTTGGCGGTTTTTTGTTGCAAGTGCAAGGAGCGATCACTTCCTGAAGTTTTTGGCACCTGCCCCAGCTTGCTTATTGCCGCGTCCAAAAGTCCGTTCCATAAGCATTCCATTGATTGCAGATAAGATTCTTCCTGCACCAGTTCCCTAATAAATAGCAAAACAACTGTATGGTGTTTAATCTCTAAAGAAAGCGCTGTCGTATTTTGTTGTAGACAGAGAAAAATTGTTGAGGCGCTGGAAAGGCGATCGTCGACGAAGTAGTAGCAGCAATCCAAGCACGAATTGATAATGAGTTGATGGCTCAACTTTGATGGTGATCGCTTTTTGGAAAATATTATTGGATGTGTTGCTGGGAGCAGTTTAGGAAGTTTGGCGCTGGAACTCGATGTAGTTGCAACTACATCGAGTTTTTCTTTGATTGAGGCAAAGTCAACACGGCGAGTGCCTAATGATTGAACACCACACATTACTTTTGATTTATATAAGACAGCGGCATTGGTGGAAAATCGTAATTAAACATTGGATGTGTTGCTGGGAGCAGTTTAGGAAGTTATTGTAGCAGCCAAGATTGAACACCACGCATTGTTTTTGATTTATATAAGGAAGACGCACTGGTGCAAAACTGAGTTTAAACATTAGATATATTGCTACGAGTAGTTTAGGAAGTTTGACGCTGGCAATTAGTGTCGTTAAGGCAACAATTACCCACCCAATACTTTTCCTTTAGCTAGAGCAAAGTGTGTGCGACGGGAATCTAATGATTGAACACCATGCATTGCTTTTGATTTATATAAGGCAGAGCCATTGGTGTAGAACTGAGTTTAAGCATTGGATATGTTGCGGCGAGCGGTTTAGGAAGTTTGGCAGCAAGTTAGAACAGCGATTACCCACCCAATACTTTTCCTTCAGCTAGAGCAAAGTCAGTGCGACGGGAATCTAATGATTGAACACCAGGCATTACTTTGAATTTATATAAGGAAGAGTCGCTGGTGGAAAAATGAGTTTAAACATTGGATGTGTTATGGAGCAATGTTTTGGACGCCGTGGGGTCACGAAGGGCGATCGCTGTCTGAAGATATTGAATACCTGAGATTTTGCCATTGAAAATCTGCTTCAAAAGTTCAAAATGTCCGGCTAGATACCTTTCCATTGATTGCATACGATTTTTTACCAATGCCTTCGTCTTATATAAAACAAAAGCAATACATGGTGTTTAATCTTTACCCAGCCAGCACCTCACTTTTACTTTAGTCAAAGAAAAATCCGAGGAGCGATTGCTGTCCGAAGTTTTTGAACACAACGCATTTCTATGTGAAACAAAAGTTCTTAACGATATACTGAAATAATTATGCAAAATATTACATAGAATTAATGCTGACTACTGAGGATATTCAGAATAAGTACTCAAGCTTGTCACCAGATGAACAGCCAGAGTTTAAACGAAAGATTATATATAGCATTGTCAACTCAAGCTACGGCGATCGCATCTCGCATTTCGACGTAGACTCAACGCCATACCAAGGCAGTATTGCCAGTGGAAGTATTATTAGCCCCAGGCTTGGCGGCAAGAAACTTATCGTTGATTACTTAATTGATGACAAAGGTACAACGCTGACACCGCGCAACCTGGATGTGATTGATCACCAAGAGCCTCATTACTCAGCAGCGAAGGAATTGATATTCTCTTTTGCAGAAAAAGCTCAGTATGTGCCACTAGAGCTTTACGATTTTGCTCAGTCGAAGAATTGTTTAAAAGGATGGTCGTGTGGTGGAACATGCTTACCTAAGTCGAAGAAGAATTGTCATCGAGCATTAGAAGGCAAACATAAAACTTATGTCGAGTGGTTGCAACATCAGGTAAAAACTGGTGCAAAATTGCATGAAACACATCAGGAAGAGGCTAACAAACTAGGCGTACAAAACCCTCAACCCACACCTGATGCTAAGAAAAAATTAACGGTTCCACCCAAGTCTGAACCTGTCACTCCTGATACATCTAATGATTCACAAAAGGGCAAGCACGAAGATTATCCAAAAAAAGGAATAATAAAAGGTAATCTCTTCGACGATTCTCCAAAAAAAGGTATTGTCTTCGACAAGGACGACAAAAGACCAGTTGTACAAGCCATGAGTAAAATCTCTGGTTTATCTGAAAAAGAATGCTTAAACGCTTACAACGGCATACAAAAGTTTACACTTGGAGATTCTGCTGAAATAAGATCTGAAGAATCAGGGAAAACAGATGGAAAATTTAAAAATCGAATTAAAGCAATTAACAATTACATAGAAAATGCGCCTAAATTTAATGGGCAAATTTATCGAGGAATGGGTTTTGATGATACAGCTAAATTA
>JAQYWN010000678.1 GCA_029379265.1 Rhizonema sp. NSF051 | reverse complement strand
CTTTGACGTACATCGCGACGATTGGATAAAACGACGCTTTAGATGATGGGAGATAGTTCCCTTAGCTTGCTAAGTACACTTCACCATAAATAGGGGTTGGTGTTTTCATTATGGTAGGTTGTGTGGAGCACAGCATACCATAATGAAATTTGAGATTTCCAACCCTAATTTAACCTGAGTTCGACGTAAAAAAAAGACTGTAGTTCTAGGGGGAATCGAGGTGATGCGGGTGGTGGGTGGATATCGCGATCTGGAGGCGCTATTTGCAGAAAATGATGACAGTTGAGCGATCTCAATACATTAATTGTATGACAATTGCACATCTCGCCAAGATGTACTAAACTGGACACTATAGGCGGAAAGTTTACATATGCCCTGTTGCCTAAAACCTCCTCAAAGATGAGTACAAGCAAAAATTTCTTCATCTATCAGTGTAAGTGTCAAGATTGTGGAGAAGAGTTTTTCTTTACAGAAAAGGCTCGCGAAATTGACATAGCAAATGGTCTTTCAAGCCCTTCAAGTTGTGCTAAATGCCGCTATGACAAAATCAAGGCTGCTAATAAAACAGGGCTTTCTCATTGGGCTATCCCAGTCGAAACTGACTTTGCTCTACGTTCACTGGAGGAAGTTGGGCTAGGAAAGCTAGATAGCCAAATTGACTTACCAAAGGAAATAGAATATCAACCTAATAAAAAGATAGCTGAAAAATTTCAAATTCTTGAACCTCTAGTTAATGCGCTGATTCAAAATCTCATTGACCCACAAGGTAGTCGTGTGAGTATTCTAATTGCTCCTACAGGAACAGGAAAAACTGTTTGGGCAACCTCTCAGATATTATGCTCTCCGATTGGTCGAGAAGGACAAATTCTTGTTACACAACCACGTAAAGTTACATTGCGTGCGCCTGAAGGCAAAAATACTGAAGAAACAACGCCTGGGTTCATTGCAAAGCATATAATTGGCGCACCTGGAGCAGGAGCAGGTCATGAAGTTGGATTCCTATATCGGGGAGAATCGACTCAATATGACCAATACACAAAGCTTTTATTTGTAACTGATGGTTTACTTGTCAACTGGATTCTTTCAGGAGACATAGAACGTTACAGTGTCATCATCATAGACGAGGCACACGAACAAAGCTTAAACATGGAACTCATTTTTGCACTTCTCCGTTATAAACTACCCCTATTTCCACGTTTGCGAGTGGTCATCATGAGTGCAACGGTTGACCCAGAAAAATTTCAAACATACTTTAATTGTTTTGGCAGTGAAAACTCTAAAAAGGTTCCAGTTTTTCAACCAGAATATGATAAATCTTACACCATTAAAAAAGTTTATGATCGTTGGCCTGATACCAAAGGAAGATATAGTTATTCAAATGATGATCAGTGCTTCCTTCTACCAAAATACACAAATGAGATTCCAAATTCTGTTGCTCAACTTGTTACAGATATTTGCAAGCGGGAAGAGTTTACAAAGCTAAAACGGCCTCAAGGAGACATACTCGTTTTCGTACCTACAATTCAACTGGTGAATCTCACTAAAGCTGCAATAGAAGATATTACTGAAGATTCCAGACTTGAAGTGCTTTCATGTCATGCACAAATGAAGATAGAAGAAGAAGAAGCTTTCTGGGAAAGTGAAAAACGAGCAGAACAAGCTTTCAATGAGGGAAAAAATACTGTTCCTCAGAGAGTTATTATTGCAACAACCTATGCTGAAACCTCAGCAACATTCCCAAATTTGTGTTTTGTCATTGACAGTGGCTATATTTCAGAACCAATGTGGAATGCCAAAACCTGTACCAGAGAATTCAAAATAACACGTCACAGTCAAGCTGGATGCAATCAGCGTAAGGGTCGGGTTGGTAGAACACAGGACGGAGAAGTCTTCAGGCTCTATACCAAGGAACAGTTTGAAAATGAATTCCGTATAACTCCCTTACCGGAGGTAGCTCGATCTAACTTAGATATGTTTTTATTAAAAGCAGCCGCAGCAGGTATTGGAGATCTAAAAAATTTTCATTGGCTTGGGTTAGATGACGATGAAACGCGAGAAGATCAGAATTTTGAAAAAGAGCGAGCAATTCAGACTCTTAAAAAACGTGGTGCTATTGATGAAGATGGATCTATTACTCAGTTAGGTTTTCAACTGCAAAAATTTGAGCTAGATACTGTCGAACAGGCATTGTTCCTATTAGAAAGTGATAGATTTGGATGTGCTCTAGAAGTGGCGACATTTCTTGCTTTTACTGACCAGAGTACTTCTTTATTTGAGGAAAATGAAAGAGGATTATTAGGTCAGGCATCTTGGATGTCTGGATGTTACGACGACCTAGAATATTATTTACGCTTATTTTATCACTGTAATAAAAAGAATATAGAAGATGAATGGTGGAAAAAATACGGCTTTAGAAAAGATATTTATGATGGGATTAACAGGAAGCGAGATGATTTGCTCAAACAACTTTATATTGAGAAATCCAAAACTTTAAAGGAGCGAAATCTCGATCTCAATAGGCTTCATCGTGTTCGATTACTCCTAACATGGTGCATGCTTGAGTGGGTATACGTTCGTGATTCTAGCAATACAGCCAATTGTTTATTTGTTCCCTTTGATCTGGAGAATTGTCCTTGTGCTGAACCTGTGATTATTGGTGATAATTCAGCTTGTACTGTTATGGGTGAAGTGTCAGCTTTTATCTGTATGGAGCGAAAAAACACTAAGTATGGAATTTTAGCTCACCATATCATTTGTATTGATCCTAGTTGGGTTTCTCAATTAGCTAAGGCTAGTGTTGTTAGTGTATCGATTATGATGAAACAAGTAATAGAAGAAAGAGAACGGCAATTCTTTGAAGCAACTAGGAATCGAGTACTTTCTGTTCCGAAATTGACAGACTGTTTGAGTATATATAAAGAAGGAGAGCAAAAAAAATTCCGCTTAATTGGTTCACAAAAAAATGAAGAAAAGACAGAACAGATAAACTTCCTTGCATACGATTTAGACTCTGAAGAATTACTAATTATCAAATTTCAAGAAAAAAACAAGCAAATCGAAACAGGTGCTACTTTTCGTGGCTATGTTGAGGCTGTTGTTGTTGAAAAAAGAATCCTTACTTTAAGTCAGTGGAAATTTTACCCAGAGGCAACCAAGATAGAAAATGTAAAAGTCATAACGCCGAACAAGAACGAGCATGTACTTGAAGTTGAACTTGAGCCTGGTATAAAAGGTATCTTGCGTATTGACAAACTAGGAGAATCTGAAGAATGGATCAAACAAGCTTATGATGGCAAATTACCTTTGCAGGTTAAAAAAGCAAATAACAAATCCATTAGGTTGGAACCTGTTCTCCCAAAGCTGATCGCGCAATCTAACTACGACGGATATGTTATAGGTTTTTTATCTGGAGAAGGCGAAGAAGCAGGTATTGTTGTAGAGATAGCACCCAATATTAAGGGATTAATTCCTAAGTCTAAGATTCCAGAATCTGACCTATTGACTTATCAAATAGGTGACAAGGTGAATGTAATTCTTCACGATCAGGAGCAGCCGTTAAGGTTTGAGCTTTCCAAGCTTGAGCTAACCCGGCTCATAAAGAAATCTGCTCAAAATTCAAGTTATGGTCAAGTATTACAGCGGCAAAGTAGATATCCAAGAAACTGTTCACAATGGTCAAAGTTTAACATCCGACTTGTTGCCGGGCTCACATTTTTTCTAATCTTCACCACTTTTACTACAATATATTTAATACTTAATAGGAACTAGCTTTCACCTAAATTAAAGCACCAGGATACTCCTAATTCTATAAAAAAAGCCCATGAACTTTAAGATATTAATTGCGTTCGCCTTTATACTTGGGGTGTACTTCATTCGGATGAAAGCAGTCATAAATTAGCAGACAGATTTTCCAAAAAACTAATCAGAAGAAGATTCATATGAATTGATAAAAATTCAGGGCAAGCGCATCTCAAACGCTATTGACATAACCATTTTTTTGTGTAATTTACGTATTTCCGTTCTTTCAGGCTATTGCAAGACATGATAATTGTAAATTTAGCGTAACAATTGTCCGACCACATCTTAACAATCCAAGAGGTAAATTCTGGTTAATTTAGCGGTAAATGCCTACGTTGTAAGCTACTCACAAATTTATGTTTTTGTCAATGATTGTTAAGGTGCGCTGACCCTGGATAAAAATTTGTTTCTTGTGAGGATTTTGTAGAAATGTCTAGCACCAAAAATGGATCGAACAAGGATAATTTTATAACTTATACTAACAGGTTACGAGAAGAATTACTATTTGAGGCATTCGGTTTATGTGTAGCAACAAAAGATACTCCTGTCCCGCCCGAAGATTACCGTTTAGGAAGCAGAGGAGCAGAGGAGCAGAGGAGCAGAGGAGAAGAATTGACATCGGTCATCTTACAGCGGGAAGGGAGTAGCTTATTTTGGAAAGAAAATTCTTTAGACCAGATTAGTGAAGGGATCTTTTCGCTAGATTTCTCCAAGAGTTATATAACTAAACAAGGCGTTGATTTCATAGAACAAAATATGGGTATCAACTTAAGGCGCGGAGACTTACAGGGAGAAGGTTCCAGCCTACAAAGGATTGAGAGTCCCTTAAGCCAAACTCTGTCTCGCTTTACATTGCTACCCGATTTAGTAATGTTATCTCGGCTTTCGACTATTCTTAGTCAAGAATTAGAACTAACTGATAAAGATTTAAAAT
>JAQYWN010000677.1 GCA_029379265.1 Rhizonema sp. NSF051 | reverse complement strand
AAAGTAAAGTAACTATTTATAATTTTCTAAAAGCGGATGAATTGATTTTTTTAAATTCAAAGGTACTGCGACTGGCAAGGCTCAGCCTCTAATATAATAGGAATTTCAATCAAAAACTCTGCACCGTGGTTGGGCGAGGAGATACACTTCAAAAAACCCTTATGTTTGTCTACTACTATTTGATAACTAATCGATAATCCTAAGCCTGTACCGTCACCCACAGGTTTAGTTGTAAAAAAGGGATCAAATATTCTTTTCATAGTGCTTTCAGTCATCCCAGGACCATTATCTTTAATAGAGATTGCGACCCAATTAACATTTTTTAGTATAGTGCAGATGGTAATTTTACTCTTGTCTTCTGTGATTTCTGCTATAGTTCTCTGCCGATTGTATTTGTCCAAGGCATCAATCGCATTACTGAGGATATTCATGAAGACTTGGTTCAACTGCCCTGGGTAACATTGAAGTTCTGGCAAGTCGCCATACTCTTTGATAACTTGAATACCAGGACGCCCAGGCTTAGTTTTCAGACGATGCTGCAAAATTAACAGGGTACTATCAATTCCAGAGTGAATGTCAACAGATTTAATGTCAGCTTCGTCCAACCGAGAGAAGTTGCGTAAAGTCAGCACAATCTCACAGATCCGCTCCGTTCCAACTGTCATCGACGAGAGCATCTTAGGCATATCTTCCATGAGAAAATCAAGTTCAATTTCTGCAATGAATTTGGAGATTTCCGGTGCAGTATTGGGATAAATCTGCTGGTAAAGCTGAATTAAAGCAACTAAATCTTGGGTATAGTTATCAATGTAAGTTAGATTGCCATAGATAAAGTTCACTGGGTTATTGATTTCGTGTGCTACACCAGCGACAAGTTGACCAAGGCTCGACATTTTCTCGGTTTGAATTAGCTGCGCTTGAGTGCGCTGTAAATTTTGTAGGGCTTGTTCTAATTCAGTTGCTTGCTTTCTCAATGTGGATTCAGAACTTCGCAATGCAATTTCTGCTTGCTTGCGATCGCTGATGTCGCGCAAGAACACAATATATTCCAGGCTTTGGTGATTTAATCGGCGAGAAATTGTGATTTCAATGATCCGCTCAGCACCATTGGGCATTTGTAATATTCGTTCACTCGTGTTTTGCCAATTTGCTGGCATATCATCCAACTGGCAAAGGAAGTCACTGAGACTCCGCTCGTAAAGCTGATTGGCATCGACTCCCAAAAGTGATTTAGCTGCAGGGTTAGCTTGGGTAATCACACCATTTTCATTTAATACCAAAACAGTATCTGACACAGTATCCAAAGCAGTAATAAAGCGGCTTTCTGCCACTTCCCTCGCTTCGGCAATTGAGGCAATTTGCGGCAAAGTAGTCCAGCAAGCGATCGCCACTGCTATAAAGGCAAGAATCATCAGTAGAATAGCTAACAAATTGTCACTACCATCACCTGGAACTTGGTCTAACCGATTCTTTATTACCCAAGTGATTACCGAAGCACCACAAACTAGTACTACTATAACTAATACTTGTAGACCTACAAAATCTTTAATTCTTGTACTGTAAAGAGCACGACGCTGTATCCACCAATAAGGATGAAAGGGAGGAAAAGCGCTCCGTCGGATCGCTGCATCAGCTACCAAAATTATGATTGGAACCAGCAAACCCGCTACAAAGTCACGCCACTGCCAAGCTAAGCCCCCGACGACTAGGACAACCGTCTCCACCAAACAAAAGCCAAGGGACAACCAAGGCCATCGTACCTCTGATCTAGCCCGACGTAACCAAAGACCAAAATGGAAGACAATTATCGACACCAAAACACCAACACTGGAAACCATCACCAAACTGGATATGTTTCCCCAAAGTAGGAAAAATAGACTGAGTATAAAGCTAAATATTAAGCTAGGTTGCAGTACACCTTGGCGAGAAACCACCGCGAAGACAGGCGATAGGTATCCGTCTAGGGCAAGTTGGTACAACATACGAGGAGAGTTGCAAACTGCTGTAGCAGCAGCTAGAAGCGCACTAGAGGAAATCCAAAGTGTGACGATCAACGCGGCTAACTTTCCCCAGAAGGGTGTAGCTGCTGTTAACAAAGTTTGGAATATGTTGTCAGGCTCAGTTGTCGTCCCTAACCGCATCAGTACCCAAGAGCAACCCAGAAACACAATTGGGATAAAACTCGCAGCTAACGGTAAAAAACGTAAAGTTCTATTAGGCTCGCGGCTATCAGCAACAAAGGAGGAAGCTGTTTCACAGCTACATGTGGCGAAGACTACAAAAAAAAACCACTTTGCCCATTCCAAAACTGAGAAACTAGGCCAAGTGGTTGGGAAAAAACCAGGGCTGGCTGGAGAAAAAGCTAGCCAGCCAATACCTTGAACACTAAAAACGAGTAGTAATCCAACAGCAGGGATAATAAAACACAAGTGCAAGATACCCAAAGCTCGCGTACCACTAAACGCCATGATAAAGACGAGTAATGTCAAGCCAATTTTCAGAGCCATTTCTGGAAAAGTAATGCCCAGTGGTTTAAGTTGAACCGTGATTAAGTCTGCAAGAATTATAGTGCTGAGTGGAAACGCGGCCCAACTATAGAAGTATCCCAGTGCTGCATAGCATCCCAACCATGGAAATGGCTTTAGCAGCCTAGTAGTGTAATTAGGAGTCCCCCCTGAGACATCTGGCAAGTGCCTACCTAAAGCTTGCACTTGGAAGTTCAGCAACATACCAACAATTGTTCCAGGTAACCAGACAAAAATTGCCCACGGCCCAAGGGCACTATGTACCGCAGGTGCAGTCAATAACCATGCTAATAAACCAGACAGACTGAAGCCAAAAGTTTCCAGGGAACTTAGAGTTCGCGGAAGTTTTAAGACTGAGTGGTGATATTTATTTATACCCATGATTGATTGATTATGCATGGTTGATTTTTGAGTATTCATTGCTAGATATCATGCATAACCTTTTTTATTTGTTACAGAAACAGTATAAATTTTGAACATTTGAAAATTCCCTGAAATTACGGTTCTGTTCTCGACATTCATTACCTAAAACTGTGATCGACACATTAAACTCAATCAAGTTTAACCAACTTGAAAGGCTGTATCCGTTAAAATAACTTTTCGCCTGCGAAAAATGTTACTTTGTCACCTTTGTCCTTCGTGGAGACGTTGAGTAAGTCCATAACAATATTCCGGATGCTGAGTATCACATTTTTTTAATCTATCATTTTTATAAACGCCAGCAAATATCAGGCTATTGTAACATTTTTAGGTAAGTATTTGCATTATCATTTGCCCATTACAAAAAAGGGGGAGTAGGGAGCAGTTCGCTGTGAACTCTTAATAAGAAAACGAAAACTTCAGTTGTGGGAGTAGCGCCCACTTTAAAAAAGATGTGTAGCGAGACGCAAAGCGCGCGAAGCTCTGGGGAGAGAAGCGGATGTCCGGAAGACTTCGCGAAAAACACGGTGTCCAAGTTTCAATCCCACGAATGCGCGTCGTGGGTCAAGAGCGAACTCTGAATTGTAAATTTCTGGAAAATTGAGCTTTTTTGCAACAAGCTAAGTAGTGATTTTTTATGACTCTGGAGAGAAAATAATAGAGTGACCATTTATAAACTAAATTTTTATGCGACTAAACACTTAGTGTTTTTCCACTTGGCTCACCTTTATATTTACTGTACAAATATCCTGCCTAAGTGTCTCTAATCACTATCTGTTTAATTAAGCAACAGGCTGAAGCAATTTAGCGAAGTCATACTTCCCTCTATGCTCGTACCAACAATCAAAAAGAACGATATAGCCATTAAAAAGTTCATCAACCATATTACAAATCTGCTCATAGAGTGTGTCTTCAAGCTCTACATCTGCGTAATCTTGAGCGACTACAGAATGACCAAACTCTTCTTCAAAATGTGTACGACCAAGATAGTATAGTTCTTCATCCATACCTAAAGCCACTGCTGCTTTCTGCGTATGTCCAATGAAAACAACTCCAGTTGCTTCAAAAACCCAAATCATTGCAAGCGAATAGATTGGATGTCGGCAGGAGTTAGCTTTATTAATAAGATGGAAAATGGTTTTTCTATTAATTTCAGTTTCCAAACTCCATACTTCATTGCACCATTGACTGATAGTTTTTCCCCATGTTTCAAGATTAAATCCAAGTTTTTCCAAATCCTGAAGAAACCAACGTCAATGTTCAGCATCCTCTCCACAATAGGCATTAATAGCTTTTTCCAGGTCATTCTTTGGGGAGTCTCGCTTCAACGCTGCAAGGACATCTTTGAAGCCCATCAAGTAATACAACATAGAAGGAGCAAAGCTCAACCGATATTGACCATCGATTGAATTGTCTGACAGCAATTGGAACAGCTTACCAGATGCAATCTGTTGTTTGTGTCTATCAATTTGGTTGAGTATATCTTCGACTCTTTTCATGTATCATATCTCCTAGCTAGTAGTCCACTGTCTGTTTATAAAAATGCTCGTAAGTGTTCGAGTATTTTATACGCTCCATTTTTATTCGCAATTAATTCCGATTGAAATCGCAGCGAAAACTAACCGTTATAAAGTGCTAGAATACACCTAAAAGGATTGAGCAAGCTCCTCGATAGTAAAAGCTTTCCCTCAAGTAAACAAATCAAATATTCCTATTTTATCTGCCACAAAAAGTATTTAATTCATCATGATATCAGGTAATAAGTAGTAAGTATGACATCAAATAAGCGTTTAAG
>JAQYWN010000676.1 GCA_029379265.1 Rhizonema sp. NSF051 | reverse complement strand
ATGGTTAATTTAGATTGACCATTAACAATTAATTACTTACGCTCCGCTACTAATGGTTCAGATTTACCGTAGCCATAAGGTTCTCCGACAACAATCGGAATTTCGTCAAAGTTCTCTACAGGAGGTGGTGAAGAAACTAACCACTCAAGTCCAATTGCTCGCCAAGGATTCTTTGGTGCTGGTTTGTCATGCATCCAAGAACCAATCATATTCAGTATGAAAGGTAAAATAGATACACCTAGCATAAATGCTCCGATGCTAGAAATAATGTTCCACACTTCATACTCTGGGGCGTAGGAAGAAACTCGACGTAACATTCCTTGCAATCCTAGTGGGTGCATTGGGAAGAAATTTAGATTGGTGCCAATGAACGATAGCCAAAAGTGCAACTGCCCTAAGCCTTCGTAGTACATTCGTCCGGTCATTTTGGGGAACCAGAAGTAAATAGCAGCAAACATCCCCATCGTCACTGTGCCGTAAAGAACATAGTGGAAGTGACCCACCACGTAGTAGGTGTTGTTAACGTGTATATCAATAGGAACAGAGGAGAGTGTGATGCCCGTAATTCCTGCAAACACAAAAAATATTAATGCACCTAGCGCAAACAGCATGGGTGTATCAAACCGCAGCTTGCCGCCCCAAATGGTTGCAGTCCAGGCAAACACTTTAATACCAGTAGGTACGGAAACAAACATTGTTGTGACCATGAAAAGCAACCGCATCCAGCCTGCAGTACCGCTGGCGTACATATGGTGTACCCAAACAATAGCGCTAACTGCAGTAATCAGGAGTGATGAAATAGCGACAATCCTATAGCCAAACAAAGGTTTGCGAGCAAAAACGGGGAAAATTTCGGAAAAGACTCCGAATACAGGCAGAATAATCACGTAAACAGCCGGGTGGGAGTAGAACCAGAAAAAGTGCTGAAACAGAACTGGATTGCCTCCCTTCGCGGGGTCAAAAAAGCTAGTTCCAACTGTCAAGTCAAGTAAAAGCATGACTGCACCTGCTGTCAAGACAGGTAGCCCAAACAGTTGGATAATTTGAGCACTCATCACGTTCCAAACAAAGATAGGCATCCGGAAGAACGTCATGCCTGGTGCCCGCATTTTGACAATCGTGGTGACAAAGTTAACTGCCCCCATAATTGAGGACACACCCGATATTGCCACTGCTAGAAGCCAGATAACTTGACCATTGATTAAATTTCCTGTCGGATTTTGCAGACTGACTGGAGGGTATGACCACCAACCTGCTTGCGCTGGACCACCTGGTACAAAAAAGCTCACCATTAGTAAAATAGCAGCGACGGGTATCATCCAGAAGGCAACAGCATTCAGTCTGGGAAACGCCATATCACGCGCCCCAATCATTAACGGCACAAGGTAGTTAGAAAAACCTGTAAGTATGGGGAATGTCCATCCGAACAGCATCACTGTGCCGTGCATGGTGAACAAGGCGTTATAGACATTACGGTCAACAAGATCTGATTCTGGGGTAATCAATTCCCCACGCATGATCATTGCAAATATGCCACCGACTAAAAATAGAATGAAGGCGGTAACAATATACTGAATACCGATGACTTTGTGGTCTGTACTGAAGCTAAAGTATCGCTTCCAGTTTGTAGGTTCGTAGTGAGGTATCTCAGCTGTAATACCAATGTTTTTGACGGGTATATTTGTCATTGTTTTTCGTTGATTGCTAATTGCCAGTCTTCTATAGCTAAGTAGGTCGGAAGAAATCAATCATTTTTGGTTCGTAGTTGGGCGAACGGAAAACAGCTATTTTACATTTCGTTACATAGTTTTGTTTTTTGTTGCCGACTTACTTAGCCATTGACTAATCGCTATTGACTACAGAGGCTTGTGCGGGTGCAACCGTTGCCCAGCCTTTGATTAACTTTTTTGATTCTTGAGCATATTCGGAAGCAGCTTGGTTGTTTGCAATGCGTGGTTTGCCGTCTACTGCTTGGTGCAGCCATTTTTTGTAATCTTCAGGGGATTCAACAATAACATCTGTCTGCATTGTTGCAAAGTAAGTACCGCTGAATTCAGAATCAGTCAATCGATATTTGCCAGGGAGAATGGGGGTGAATTCAAAGTTAATGTTACGCTTGGGAATAATGTCTTGCTTGACACGGAAAGCAGGGACATAAAAGCCATGAAGAACATCTTCTGACTGCATTGCTAAACGGATGCGATGATTGACAGGTAAATGCAGTTTGGTGCTAGTCACTCCTGTTTTTGGGTAGCGAAAAATCCAGGCCCACTGCTTAGCATGGACTTCAATGTCTTCAACTGGCAAAACATTTGCTATCGTGGTGAGGGAATTTTTCGCTGTATGTGCCTTTTCCGTCTTGCTGTGTCTTTTTTCCTTCTTGGTGTATCTGTGCTCCTTAACCACGTCTTTTTGGAGTGGTGCAGCAGATGCCGATTTCATTCCTATTGGAATATGTATATGAACAGCCTCCATTGGTCCTTGAATCCCCATTTGTTCGTAGATAAGGTAGCTGTAGCCTGCAATCCAAAATACTAGGAATATAGGAATTGCAGTCCAGACAATTTCTAGTTTTATACTCCCTTCAATCGGAGGACCATCGCTAAAATCATACTTTGCTGCTCGATGGAAAATCACTGAATACATTAGTGTTCCCGTAACTCCAAGGAAGATAAATGCTCCCAGCGTTACTAAGAAACTAAACAATTTATCGAAGAGTTGTGATTCTGCTGCTGCTTGAGGGGGTAACCAGGAATATGCTTGATTCCCTATCCAAAGGCTGACAGCAGTTAAGGCGATCGCGATCGCACTCAAAAGCAAAATGTTTCGGATTTTCATAGTAACAAATTCAGTTGAATGTTAATGGCTAATAGTCAATGGTGAGACCAGTCCTGAAGGAGGGTTTCCCGCCGTAGGGAACTGGCGAACCCGAAGGGTTAATTGCTGTTCTATGAGAGCTATTAACCATTTGCCATTAGCCCTTAACTAAACATTGATTAATTCAGCAGTACGTTGGGGTTTTTGCCCAATCTCAACAACATATCAGCAGTATTGTGAACCCCAAATTCAGCAGCTAGGTGTGCTCCTAGGGTACCGTGCATGTACATGAGGAGCATAATGAATAGCCCGGAAAGTAAATAGCTCCACTGCACTTGTTGACCGTCATCTTTACGCCAAACGTAGCGCTGAAATCCCCTCCAAATAGTCATCCCAACAATCAGTGCTAGAAGAAGAACACCACCGACACCATGCCAAAGCATTGTTTCCATCGCTTGTAGTCCCCAAGCGCTCTTGCCAGTGGATGGTTCTGCTAGCATCATTTCGTAAAAACCTACTGCCACCGTAAAAAATGTGATGATTGCTGAACCGAGAATATTGTACCAGCCAACATCAAAGAAGTTAGAACGAGTGGCAGTAATTGCGAAATGCTTGAAGATTGGTTTTTGTACAGAAAACAGCGAACCTACGATATCAAATGCAATACCAAGTATGAACAAACCCAGAGTGAGATGCACTAGATTGGGGTGAATGGGTATAGTGTAGGGTAACCCATTTGCTCCAAGGTGAGTTTTTAGTTGGTCAATAACTTCAGGGTTCATTGCAACAACCCCTCCTTCATCGCTTCAATAACTGGTACAGTGTGTAGCCCATAAACCCAAACCAGTTTATCTCCGAAATACACTTGTATGCCAACCAAAACAGTTAAAAGTAGACCTGCTGCTAGGTAGTAAATTGATATCTTATGTGGAGTGCGATAACGAATCACATAGCGCCAAGCCGTAAGAGATGCCAAAATTGCTGAGAGTGTCCAACCAAGGAGTGTATGTAAATTGAGCACTGGTTGAGCCGCATCATATGGTTCTGCCAAACCTGCTTCAAATTGACCAAACATGATAGCGATGAATATAGATACTGTCGCGAAAAGCATATTCCACCAACTCACCTCAAAGAGACGGTGGTTACTCGTAAAGTATCCTATGACATCACACACGAAGGCAAATACTACCATCGCAATTACAAAATGGACAACGATGGGATGTACCGTATCTGAATATGGTAAATTGTGGTTATTCAGAGAGGTAAGATAGTCAAACATGCTATTCTACTCATTATGTGATTAATAGTTAATAACCAACAATTGACTGGTAACTCCTAACACTTATAACAGTCCTATTTGATTTGTAAGAGGAAAAAACCTTTCCTGAGCCAAGGACACCAAGAAAAATCTGAAAAATCTCACAAATGTTTTAGGACGGCTATACTTTATTTCCAAACAAAAAACACAAGGGAGATTAGTAGGGCAAAATCAGTTCCTTACGTTGTAGCGGCAGCAGTGGACATGAGTTCTAGCTCGCAAGTCGCTCGTACTTTTGATTTCCCATATTTCAAGAATATCATATATCAGACCAATAAACTGGCGATCACAAGTAAATTTGCCGATAGTATTTTTGGTTACAATTCATCCGACACTATACAAAACATATGTTTTTTCTGAAGTGTAGTAACACTTTTAATAACTAGATACTCACTTCCTCAACTTGAACTCAAAAGTCAAAACTAAAAAGGATGCCAGTCCCTAAATTCATTTAATTACAGCCGTTTTCACGCTCTATGAACCACACCATTTGTTAGGGCGAACAGCCGTTCGCCCCTACGATTTTGGTCGATTTCCCTAAAAATTGCTATGGAAAAATGTATTTAGATATACGTAGTAAAAGAGATAGTAAGTCATTCTTACAATGCTCTAT
>JAQYWN010000675.1 GCA_029379265.1 Rhizonema sp. NSF051 | reverse complement strand
ATATAGAGGAAAATACAATTTATTTAAATTTAGTTCACACAAAATTCACAACGACTAACAAAATTTAAAATTCTGGTGTTTTCACTTCTGATTTAGTGTGCCTATTCTTCCTTGTAGCTTTCTACGCACTCACCTTACTCCCTCCGTAAAATTACAAAGAAAGGCAGCTATGCTGAGGGCATCCGTGCTGAAGGTAGGAAGAGAAAGAATCCTACATTCGTGTGAAGTCTTGGGGGCGATCGCATCCGTCAAGAGAGCTTCACGTGTTTAAAGCCCACCCCGTGCATGATTTTTAGGCAATTTACCTTCAGCACGGATGCCTTGTCCTGACGGACACGCTGCCTTGAACGTACTTCTGCCTTTCTTTTGTAACAACAGAATCCAACAACCCGACGAGATCGCCCACTAACTGCACTTTCCCGGAAATGCGATCGCCACTAAAACGACTAAATTTCATAACTCGCATTATCATTAGTTTGTACAGTGCGTAACTTCTATTAACAAATATAGTGATTTAAAAAAAGTCCGGCAAAATTTTCTGATGGCAGCCAAACAGGTGTGACTGCGGTTTGAAGCAGAACTAGCTCAAGCAGGTGGTTATCTACCAATTTGGTTAATTATCACTCTTGCTTCAAAATTCCAAAAGTGTGACTCAAGCTCAGCAACTCGTTGATAAAAAATATGAGTATAAATGAGAACGTATATAGAAATCCTCTTGAACCCCCAAATGGTACATCAGTAAAGTGGTGGGCAATGTTAGGGGTAGGACTGGGTGTACTCATGTTTACTATCGACACCAGTATTGTCAACATTGCTTTACCCACTTTAGTGCGTGTCTTCCATACGAACTTTGCGACAATTCAATGGGTTGTATTGAGCTACCTGCTAGTTGTGACGGCAGTGGTGTTGGGTGCGGCGCGTCTGGGAGATATGCTTGGCAAGAAACCGCTGTACTTGGGAGGATTAATACTGTTTACAATCAGTTCGCTATTATGCGGACTTGCACCAGGAGATTACTGGCTGATTGGGTTTCGCGCACTACAAGGGCTGGGAGCAGTGATGATTTCCGCACTGGGGGCGGCGATCGTTACTGAGGTTTTTCCCCACTCCGAACGGGGAAGGGCTTTGGGCATCATCGGTGCGGTTGTTTCATTGGGGGTTGCACTAGGGCCAACAGTCGGGGGATTACTGATCAATATTGCTGGCTGGCGGACCATTTTTTTGGTCAATGTGCCAATTGGCATATTTGCGAGTTTCGTTGTTCTTCGCAGTGTTCCAGCCAGTATCAGGAATAATAAAAAACAGCGATTTGATTGGCTGGGGGCACTGATTATGACAGTAATCTTGGTCTGTTTTGCCGTGGGGATGACAGAAGGACAAAACCACGGCTTTACTAATAGTAGGACACTGGGGCTGTTAGCGATCGCGGCTGTTGGCTTAGTAAGTTTTCTCTGGATTGAATCTCACATCACTCAACCAATGCTGGACTTGCAGATGTTTCGCAACATGCAGTTTAGCCTCAGTTTGTTAACAGCATTGCTAGTGTTTGTGGTGATTACAGGGGTGATTTTTATCATACCTTTCTTTCTCGAATTAGTTCTCCACTATCCCACCCAAAAGGTAGGATTATTACTGGCTGTATCGCCTGTGTTAGGTGGGATTTTTGCTCCTTTTTCTGGAAATTTGTCTGACAGATTTGGAACCAGGATCATCAGTCTGATTGGATTGCTGCTGATGACAGTTGGCTGTCTTGCCATCAGTACTTTTGATACTCACTTGACAGAACTAGGATATATTGTCCGAGTTGTCCCCTACGGTATTGGGTTTGGAATGTTTCAGTCACCCAACAATAGTGCTATTTTAGGTCAGGTTCCTCCAGAACGCTTGGGCATTGCTTCTGGATTGCTGTCTTTGTCTCGAACTTTAGGACAAACCATCGGACTGGCGATCATGGGTACTTTGTTTGCATTGCTGACTCTCTCCAGTTCCTCGGCGACAGATGTGACAACTGCGCCTCCTGAAGCATTGGTTATGGGTGTCCAAGGAACCTTTAGGATCGCAGCAGTGGTGTTATTTGTTGCCGCAGCATTGGTGACTTTCTTGTGGAGAATGAAGCAAGACGAGTCAAAATAACTAAAAATGTCATCCTCTTCTCCTTCACAATCTTGAGTCTGCTAGGCAATTTTCTAACTCTGCTGGTAGGCAATTGTGGCGTTTTCATCTGAAAATCTCCGATACGTGTGGAAACCGTGTGGTTTTAACCCACGGAGAAAACACGAACGGGTACTTTAGTGCCCGTCACAATTAATCTCGTCGAGCGTTGTAAAAATCTTACTTTCTTTATGGAAAACTGACCTAGACGCACCCAATTGGCGTCACTAACGGCAACTTGTTTTTCAGTGTCGCCACTCACCCAACCTCTTACGGTTCTATCTGCTTGTGTTGCTTCAACATAATCACCTTTTCTAAAACCGTGACGGGTAACAGTTCCGCCATATTTTCTCCTAACTCCCCCAATGGCTGGTACCATAAGATATAATTGGCGACGGCTAATAGGTGGACGACGAATTATAGTGAATGGCGCGGGCGTGACCTCAACACTACCTCGCCAGCCCATCGTATTTCGGTTAACAATGCCATAGTCAATGAACCGACTGCAAGCAAGTGCCACACCATCAACTGCATGAGTCGCAGGTATAGCATCGCCCTTAGAATGCTTTTGCTTTTCTAGTCCCAATTGAGTGCGAATTTGGGCAGTCTTCCATCCCTCAATTTCAAATACATTCTCACCCCAGTTATTTCGCAGGTTCTCCAACTGCCATCGCTGACCAACCATGACTGGGCTAAAACCTTTATCTCCTTTGGCTTTGATAATCTCGTAGACTACAGAAGTTATCGGATAAATCGCTGATAAAGAGTTGAGTACTCGTAATTCTAATTGCCGATTAGCACGAATGCTAGGGGGTATTTTAGAACCACGACGATTATCAAATCTTGCTTGGCGGTGAGCGCGTTTGTTGAAAGCGACTTTGCGGTTGATTCGTTGCCCTCTCCTGTTACGTCGCATCATACGACGCTGACCCATACGCTTACGCACCGTCTCAAAAGGCAATTGTAAATGTGCAAGCCACAAAGTAAACTTTGCTGATTGCACGCCTATCCCCGTGTACAGCTTGCCTGGGTCGATACCTATAATGATTGGTTGATATCGATAGCCTTGTTCCGGCACCATCTTTTTAGTCTGAACAAGTTGAATTTGAAATATCCCCAAGTCGTTATGAACGACTTTGGCTATTCCTTCTTTTAACCAACGTCTAGCCCTACTAGCTTTAGTCGGCATTAATGATTTTCCCGTTGTGGATAAAACTGGTACTCGTAACAAGATATAATCCTCCGAGTAAAGTTTAAAGTCTCCTCGACCAACTGACTACAGATGTCTGGGCTTTACCCCACGGCTTAATAAAAAGCCTTACATTTTGTCCCAACTGGAGAAGTATTAGGAAGTGTTAACCGCAGTCAGTCTCAATGGTCTATTCACTCAAATGTGCCAAATTTATTTCTGGCAATCCCCTGGCTTATAGCCGGGGGTCAGTGAAAGTCTCCTACAAGGGCAAAGGTGTTTCCCAAGTTGAGAAGAACTTTTCCCAAAAGCGGGCGATGCCTGCAGCGCTGCCTCACCGCTAAGAGCGTCTACGCCAATTGCCCTTTGGATTTTTACGAGTATAATTATATTTGCTGAATTACTTTAAATCAAACTTCTCAAACCGCGCCAATAAATCCTCGCGTGACAAGCTCGAAAACTGCAACAGTAAACCCGCATACTCAATAGCTGGTAAATTCAATATTGGCTGAACAATTGCCGCTAACTGTGAGTCCAACTCACCAAAACGCGCTAAAAGTAAGTTTTCCACAATTTCACGCCGCTCCTGCTCCTTCCCGATTTCCTTCCCGATCTCCTTCCCGATCTCCTTCCCTCGCTCCACTCCCCGAAGCTCAGTCTCTTGTTCCCATTCTAAATAAGCTTGTGATAAGTTCATAATTAATTCCCTTTCTTCCGCATCAATCTCGCTACTTACTTCTATACTAACTTTCCAAGTCGCAAGCAGCTTTACAACAGTAGAGCGTTTAATATCTTGTTTGGGTAGAGCGATTACCTCAGCAATCGCTTGTTGCTGAATAAGCCCTTTACCTAAAATTCTTAACCACAGAGTTTCTGGAGTACGGGGTAACTTATCAATTGCAATAATTCCAGTTAAAAACACTTTTGACGGAAAGTAAATACCTGGTACCAAGTTTCATCCTCACTTGCAATCAATTTATTTAGCAACTTATCCGAACAAGCAGCAGCAATAATCCACAAACGTGGTAGTTTAGCCGAAGGAATTATTTCTTCATCTCGATTCGCTTGACGGTGCAAATCAGCTTCTAGGTGAATTAACTTTCCTAAACAGCTACGAATTTCTCTTTCAGTTGGTTGTTTGCGAAAAGGTTCTAGTAAACAGGGTGTTGCTGCTATTCGTGCTAAGATGCCTAATTCTTGTGGAGAGGTTGTCAGATGAGTCGATGGCGTAAACCAAATATCAACAAACCTAGGTTCCCCTGGAATTTCATAATGTATCCTCACCTCACCCAAGGGAGATAAAAATTCTTCAAAATACTGCTTTGAAAATTGGTCAAAAGGGTTTTTAGTCATTTAATTTACGCAATACCCAGAAACTAGGTATACAAGGGTGAAATTCGATTTAAAAA
>JAQYWN010000674.1 GCA_029379265.1 Rhizonema sp. NSF051 | reverse complement strand
GCAAAAACCCTAACTTATATACTTATGAAAATTAGGGTTTGTGTTTAAAAAAGATTAATGAGCCATGACTTTTTGACACTCATTAATGTGGATTTTTTTGTGATTTAATTATCACTATATTTTCAGTTTCTTAAACCAGCATTAAAAACACATGAGAAGTTGCCTGCTAATTACTTCCTTTTCAAAGAGCGTCCCCCAGCCTTTTGGTAATGCCAACTTAGTAGATACAGAGTGATTGCCACCATACCCATCAGCATCCATTCTTCAGGTTCGGGAACTGCGGAAATGTTAAAGGGATTGGAGGGCTTAGTCAATTGCTCTTTTCCATTTTCTACTTTTCGCGCAAAGCGATCGCTCTGTTGTTCTGCTGTTTTAAGTGCTTCCCGTTGTTGGTCGTTAACCAGTACAATCATTGACGAGTAGGGTGTAACAATATTAAAGGACTTGGCTACAGCATGTATAGTATCAAGCTGAACCAGTTGCTCTTTACTTAGTCCGAGTACTAGATGTCTCGCTGCCACTGGCTCAAAACCAGTTTTGGCGACTCCTTGAGACTGTTCCACTTTTTCCATCAACCAAGCGTAGCCGTCCATCACACTCAGTACGGAATTCCCCAAGGCTGCTTGAGTTGCCAAGCGCCGCATAACTTCTGGTACTTCGGTGGCCACTCCTCCACGACTATCTTGAATCATTTTTAAAGTGGTATCATCGTAAGCTGGTGGCAACTTTCTCCCAACATGTACCATCCACAATGGTGCGGGCATGGTGGACACACTAGCTTTGTCGTTTGACAACTCGTAACTCCCCTCATCAGTCACGAGCAAGACAGCATCGTAAGGTGTATCGCCGCGCAACTGTGCAAACTGTTGGAGAATTTCCTGAGGTTGTATCGTGCCATAAAAAGTCATCTTAGCAACTTCAAATTGACGGAGATCGTCTACACGCTTGGGTTGAATATTGGCGGTTGCTGATACGTATAAATTAATACTATTGTGACTGTTTTTCAACCAACGGAAAGTCTCGGTCAACTCTCCAACGTGAGCGGCCATACTGCGAGAGCTATCTACAACCACCGCAAACCGCTTGCCTTGAGGGAAAGAGTAATCTTTACTTGCTAGAGGCTTTGCTGAGATGCGGTAGTTACCAGGTAAAATAACCTGATGCAGTGTTGGTTGGTGCTTTACCTCCGCACGGATAAAGGATGGCAACCAATCCTCGGAACCTGCTACCAATTGACCATTGCGGATGCGCTTTGTCTCATTCGTCCAAAAAATGTTGCGTTTTTCCCCAAGTTGAGGTAATGCCCACCCAGCATCTT
This sequence comes from Rhizonema sp. NSF051, assembly GCA_029379265.1. GTDB lineage: Bacteria > Cyanobacteriota > Cyanobacteriia > Cyanobacteriales > Nostocaceae > Rhizonema. The sequence continues at coordinate 3,438 of JAQYWN010000674.1, read as the reverse complement.
GTTGCATCACCTTATATGTTAGCCACAGATGCATTTGTTGTCTCTGTTGTAAAGAGTTATCTACAAGTCTAGAAGCTTTGGGAGGAACAGGAAATGCTCTCAAGCGATAGTGTCTTGGTCCCACCTGCTCAATCAGAGCCGGATCTACCCGTTCTCTAACCTGTTGAGTGTAGACTTTCTGGGCAGCACCGCGTGGCGAGACGCTGAAGGGAAAGCGATTTTCAAGGGAAGCAGTATCACCCAGCCACAATCCTGTAATGACAGCACTTTCGGGCAAGGAAAACGAATAAAATACCTCCTGTAAATTAGGAGTTTGGTTTTCATACACTTCGTAAAGTTCTACATCAGCCCAATCGCCCTGTGGTTTCACTGTGACTTGTTGCGATCGCAACCACACTTTTTTCTGGTTAATATTCAGCAGTCCCGCCTTTGCTTCGTCTCGGTTAGCAGTTGATTGAAGGGCTTGTTCAATCGTTTTTTGTTCGGCTTTTTGAATCGGTGCATCAAAGAACTGAGCGTAGAGTTTTTCAGCTTTTTCGCTATCTGAACGGGAGCCGTTGTATAAAAACGGTGACATCAACTGATTGTATATGTTTTGTAAAACTTGAGATTCTGACTTTGATAAACCAAAAACATTACTATACATCACGCGAATATGGTCATTCTCTTCCCGAGTGCTGAGGTAGCGATACGAGGATAAGTAAGCGTTTAATAGCCCCGAACGGATAACATCCGACTTGGCTAAAAGCGCTTTTCGACTGCTATCTGTTAGCGCCGGATTTTTAAGCAGAGAAAATGCCTGAACCTGAGGCTGTTGCTGCATGGAGATCGAGATTGTCAACCACGCAACAATCACTGCAAGCGAGGCTGCGATCGTGCGGTTTCGTCCGTACTGGGATGAAAAAGCTTGTAAAATTCGCGAACCCGATTGAATGTAAAGAGCCGCCAGCGCCGAAGGCATAACCACAAACAGTGTAGAGGTGAAGCAAAAGAGAGCAAAGCCTATCGGTACCCACCACAGCCAACTTAAGTTTTCCCACCTCAACGTCTGTAAAAGTGTTGTCAACCACTCAAACTTGAAGATTTCCTGTACAATCACCCAAGCAGTGGGTAGTGCATAGAACAACAACAAAACCCCTGCATATAGACCAACAAACAGCATTAAGCTGTGACAAAACATCTGTAGCCATGCTAGGGGACGACGCATAGCAGCGATCCTCTCATTTTGACCTATGTAGCCGAACAGCAGTTCGAGGAAAAAGGCGGCTATACACACAATTATTGTGCTGAGAATCTGAGTGCTGGCAGGGGTTAGCTCCCTTAGCAAAAATAAGCGAATCAGGCAGAGCAGAAAAAGTGGTGCTTCTACGCCATAAAACAGACGCAAAAGCTGTAGCGGTTGTTGGTGAAAACGCCATGCTCCCACTACAGTACAAACGGTTGGCACCGCAATTAGAGCGACAAATGTGACGAAGAATTCAATTGGAATTTCCCCAAAAAATGTAGCGATAATCAATACCCCTCCAATAACAGGTAAGATTCCCGCATACACAATCAGCAAAAAGGTAAGATTCCAAATCCAAAAGATAGCATAAAAAATAAAATCAAAGACCCGCTTCATTTTCATAGCTTTACTCTGTTTGGGATTTGAGATTGAAAAATAATTGTTTTTATCGAGATTCTTTGAGGCTAAGATTTATAGCATCATGAATAGCGGTAGTGAAGTCACGAATTAGAGAACTCTCTGGGCTAAGAGAACTATCGAAGAGAACGGAAACCAGCACCCAATTTTTTTGGTGGCGAGTTACATCACTCCAAAGACGAGATAAGAAATCATCAGTGGTTTGCTTAGGGGATTGAAACCAGTAGGTAGCAGAGAGTTTACCATCTGCTAGAGATAACCAACGCGCTTGCACAACAGGTGTTAGCTGCTTTCTCTCAATCCGATCTACTTGAAGTCCACTGCCAAGCAAGCACAGTTCCGGTGGATGGTAGGTGTGCCAAGTCGTGTTGGCTACCAGCAGAATTGAACCCGAAAGATCGCCCATCACAAAGCGATGCTTCTCTGGGACGATGGAAGGATATTTGTCGAAAAAGCTGTGTTCCGCTGCTGTTAGAGGAATGCGTTCAAATACCATTTGCTGAGGCAAACGCAGGGAAGCTAATGATAGCGATTGTTCCTCCTGAGGCTGGATGAGTTGAGAAAAAAGTGCCAAGGTAACGACGAAGATAAGTAGTCCAGCTTGTAAAGAAGAGGTGTGGCGAGAATCTCTGATGATAGAGATTCGAGGAGGCACATCGGGGTTTGTCTTGGTGTACCCCTGCTCTTGTCTAGATAGACTTTGCAGCATCATCCAACTTAAAGCACAGGCGCACCCAAAACCAATTAGTCCTAGGGGGATATGCAGTATCTGAGCAAATTGCGGCTGTTTGAGGATATGGGTAACAATCACCAAGACTAGCACGCGCATTGTATTAGCTGAGAGCAGAAGGAACAAGTTGAAGAAGCATACCAACAACCAGCGTATTCCCAACTTTCGCCCTCCTAACCAGGTTGCAGCAAATAAAAAGATTGTCCCGGCGTACAAGCTTTTTAAACCGCTACATGGTAAGTCCACATGAGCAACGCCATTTTCCAAAACAATAATATCCTCAGAGGAAATAGCCGCAATATGCCACGCACTGAGCATCTGTTCCACCGCATGAGCCGTTATTATCCTTGCAGGAAAACCAAAACCCGTACTCAATTGAGAACTGAAAGGTACAATACAGGCAACCAAGTAGGCAATTGGCAATCCTTGACGCCAAAAGGATGGTGTCAGAAATAAACCGCACAGTCCGTAGGTTCCCAGTAAGAACAACAGGACAGTGAGTTGTTCGATATTAACAAACCACTGGATCACGATGGCACTTACGGTTGAACCCAGCATTAATAACAGAGGATATAGTCGCAGCACGGGTGTAGCAGACAATACTGCACCGTGTTCGGATCGCACAACCCTCACTAGCAAAACCATAACAATCAAGCTAATCAGACTAAGAGTGAGACTTGATCCCTGCTTAAATGACTCAAAAAGCCATTTTAGAGATGAATTATTGGCATAAACCCACGCTATTAGAAGTACGTAAGTGCTACTCCTGCCTGTTAAAGTAAGGGTATCTAAACGAATGCTGGGGCGCATAATGCCTTCCTAACTTTATGCATTAATAGTAGAAATGAAAGTCTACTTATTTATAAATTCAGTACAAGAATCTGCTTTTTCGGATTTTAACGAGCTAAAATAATAAATATAGACTAATTTTTTCAAATCACACTATAGCAATCCTCTGACAATTTAGAGAATTGCAAGACTTAGATACCCGACTTCTTAAAGAAGTCGGGTATCTTGTTTGGAGCGGTTGATTTAAGCTCGCTCTATATATTATTCTCTTTATCTG
>JAQYWN010000673.1 GCA_029379265.1 Rhizonema sp. NSF051 | reverse complement strand
TGATATAACTATCCTAACTTCCCAAAAAAAAGAAGTGGCATCGCCACTTCTAAGAAATTCCCAGGTAGAACCTGAAATGAGTATAACCACTCTAAAAATTGTAAATCGTATAAATTTACACTTATTAACTTGAGATGCTAGTTTTTTGCGTTTGTAAATCTTTTGAATCAGAAGGGGAAGTAGTGCGTCTGCTCGTAAATGAAGAGGTGGGAAGAGGGATTTAAAGAGTAATAACATCCCTTGCCTCCCCACTTCTGATTTCTAACTCCTCACTCAACCACTTCATTCACAGGGAATCTATCAACCAGTTGTATGGCGCGATAAGTATTGTTAAGCAGGGATTTTGGTAAGTTAGGGACATGGGGGATTTGCGATAATAAATCCAAAGTCCGACGTAGAATTCGCACGACATCACCTTCATCCAAACTTGTATTGTCACAGAGTTCTACCCATTCGATACCTAATGCCCACTTTTCCACCAAGGCAATTAGCTCAAATTCCAACCACATAGGCAATGCTACATTATATTTATGCTGCACTTGGAACATTTTGCGGCGGATTGGTCGCAATTTGGATAATGCTTCTGCAACTTCATCACTGAGATCAAAGTTAACTCTACTGTCTGGACGAGGGGTTTCTGTGACTAAAGCGGCAATTGCTGCTGCTAAATGATGGGGATCTAAGTTATCTAACTCACCGCTGGCAATTGCTAAACCCAGCCACAATTCATTCTCGCCTCGAAGTGCGGCAACAATTTGCCCTAGTATTGTAGGAAGTAAGTTATCCAGACATTCAAAACGTTGCAAAATTTCAATGAGATGAAGAAACTCTTCCCAGTGACTTTGAGACTGTTGATCTACATTTGCTTGTAAATGTTGGATTTCGGCTTCTAGTTCGACGATCTGCGCTTTGCGTTTCATCACCGTACTAGAATTGCCGAGTTGATACAAGGGATGAGCTTCTAATTGTTGCTGTATGGTTGCCACATGAGTAAGTTGTTCTGCAACTTCTGATGGCATGTATACAGATTCATCTGGAATGAGAATTTGTTGGGCGATCGCTACTGTTTCCCTATTGCTAAAATGTGAATTTCCTGGTAATAATGGCATCTCAGATGGTGGCAGTACGTCAGGAGGCACATTAAGGCGTGGTAATTCTGCATATAAATCCATGACATCTTCGCTTGCAGCCACGTACCAGCAATTATTTTGCCCCAAGCAGACTAAATAAGGAGACTCACCAATACCTGGTGTTTTCCCCACTAACACTGCTTGAATCGGCACTGGTACTGTAATATTTGTGCCTTTAAGACTTAACAACGTTCCTGACACGGCAAAACCCAACATCATTCCCAGTTCTTCTCGTCTGAGTTGCTGTGCTTGTTCTTGCAAGGTTCTCAAAAGCTTTTGTTCCACGCGCAACCGTTGTCTTAGCTTCTCATAATAAGCTAGTTCAGTTTCATCAATGGCAGCAACTTGAGTTTGTAACTGGGATAATTGTGCTTGTACTTGGGCAATCTCCTCATACTGCGGTTGGAGGTGTAAAGTTCCTAAATACCGACCAAAACTTCGTTCTACCAGTTCCCTAGTTTGTTCTAGAGTGTGAGTGTGTAGTAAATTTAGCACCATCCCATAACTGGGTGTAAACTGACTTACTAAGGGGTTTGCTTTGGATGTGGCTAAATACGCTGCTTCTTTAACGCCTTCAAAGGGAGTTTGTAGCGTCACCACATGACCACGTTCATCCATTCCGCGACGACCCGCTCTTCCCGCCATTTGCAGGAACTCAGAAGCATTCAACAGGCGATGTCCGGTGTCGGTTCGCTTGGAGAGGGTGGAAATAACCGTTGTCCGGGCTGGCATGTTAATTCCTGCGGCCAGTGTCTCGGTGGCGAATACGACTTTTATCAGTCCTCGCTGAAAGAGTTCTTCTACCAAGACTTTCCATGCAGGTAAAATACCCGCGTGGTGGGCGGCGATGCCTCGGTATAACGGTGCAATGTGTCCGGAACGTCCCGCGTCGGGATTGCGGCTTAAGAATTCGTCGATGAGTACCCGCAACTGATATGCTTCATCAGGATCTACCAGCCACAAGTCGCCTATTTCTCCCACCGCTTTATCGCATCCCCGACGGCTGAAGATAAAGTAAATTGCAGGTAGCATATCCCGTTGCTGAAGTTGATTCAGAACGTAGACAATGTTTGGGGCTTCCGGCCTACCTCCTTTACCCCTCTTTTCTCCCTTTACTTTCTTTTTCAGTAAACGAGAATTGACTTGAGTCTTGTCATCATTGAGTAGGGGAAATAGCCCTTTGGTATTGCCAAAGTGAAATTCTAATGGAACTGGGCGAAAATCAGAGTAAATTAAATCCGTTGGACCGTGTACTTGATTTAACCAATTGGTGAGTTCATCGCTATTGGCAACTGTAGCCGAAAGAGCCACAAGTTGAACTTCTGGAGGGCAGTAGATTACTGATTCTTCCCAAACCGTCCCTCGTTGGCGATCATTCATGTAGTGGCATTCATCCAGTACCACCGCCTCAACGTCTGTTAACGAGATGCCAACTTGTCCGATAGGGGTGCCATAAAGCATATTCCGGAAAATCTCTGTAGTCATCACCAAAATTGGTGCGTCCCGGTTGATGTTGGCATCTCCTGTTAACAATCCGACAAGATCGAAGCCGAACTTTTCACGAAAGTCACGTAGTTTCTGATTTGAAAGCGCCTTCAAAGGAGTTGTGTAAAATACTCTTTTTCGGCGTGCTAAAGCACGATATATGGCATATTCACCCACTAATGTCTTTCCAGAACCAGTGGGCGCACAGACTACTACAGATTTTCCAGCATTTAGAGAAGCGATCGCATCTAACTGAAACCCATCCAGTTCAAAAGGAAATATCGAACTGGGGTCAAGTTCTGAAGACAGGGAAGGATAATTCACTCAATCACAATTGCAACCGGACTGTTTACTATGTTATTTCAATCCCGAATTTGGGTTTATTCAGAATCACCCCGTCCCTACACCACAAATAAATCCTTTTTTAGGTATTATAGTGAATTTTGACACTCTCCTACAACACAGAGGGAGATTCTGATTTCTTTCTTACCTTCTTACACTCATATTATTTTCCCAGTTCTTGGGATCTGGCTGTTGCGGCTTTTACTGCTTCAATTATAGCTGAGCGAAATCCAGCTGCTTCTAATTGAGCGATGCCAGCAATTGTTGTCCCGCCTGCACTGGTTACGCGATCTTTGAGTTCTGCTGGATGTATTTTTGTTTCTTGAAGCAACTTGGCTGTTCCATGCACAGTTTGTAGTGCCAGTTGATAGGCGATCGCCCTTGGTAAACCTGCTGCGACTCCACCATCAGCCAGTGCTTCCACAAATAGTGCCACATAACCGGGACCCGATCCTGATAGTCCCGTTACCGCATCCATCAGCGTTTCTGGAACTTCTACAACTTTTCCTACCGCTGAAAAGATTTGCCGTGCTGTTTCTTGATGAATTGCTTTTGTGTAGGCACCTAAACAGATCGCGGTTACTCCCTCGCCTACGGTGAGGGGTGTATTGGGCATTGCCCGAATGACTGGTATGTTTGGAAAAGCTGCTTCTAGGTTACTTATAGGCACACCTGCCAAGATCGAAATCACCAAGGGCTTGGCTGTCTCCAGTACTTCTGCTAATTCTTGAGCGATCGCACTAAATATCTGGGATTTGACTGCCAAAAAAACGACTTCCGTTGCTTGCGAAAAAACTAATCGATTGTCCGCCGTTACGGAGACACCGTATTTCTCCTCCAGATAAATTTGTCGTGAGGAATCCGGTTCACTCACGAGCGCTTCTGATCCTAGATAGATTTTTTGAGCAATAAGGCGGGATAACAGCGCTTCTCCCATCACCCCGCCACCAATTAAGCCAAATTTGACAGACAAGTCAATATTCCTTTTCTTTAATTTTAGATCTTAGATCCAATCTCAAATCTAAAATCCCAAATTTAAAATTCCTAAACTATTGTGCCATCCGGTTGGCTTCTTGACCCCATGCTGGATTTGCACCTGTCGTACGTGAAGGACGTACTGGCGGTTGCGGCACTTCATGAATAACTCCTGTTTGGGTGCTTACTTGCACGCAGCTTGGTGTAAACAAAAATATACTCTCTCCAATGCGTTCTTGATGTCCATCAAGCGCGTAAGTGCCGCCTGCCACAAAATCGACAGCCCGCTGTGCTTGATCTGGGTCCATGATTGTTAAATTAAGTACTATTGACTTACGCTCCCGCAATGCTTGAATAGCTTGAGGCATTTCTTCAAATGTACGAGGTTCAATAACCAGGACTTCTGAGATTCCATTTACTGCGTTTGGCATACCAATAACATTACTCATAGGCTTAGGTCCTGCTGCTACTTCGTTCTCCATTGTATGCATTGGTTCGCGCCAACGTCGATTTTGAGTTGTAGGTTCTTGTGGCGCTTGTTGGACATTTTGTTCTTGATACAGATTTTGGTAACTCTCTGCCTCTGGTTCTTCCTCGTAGTACTCATACTCCACCGGCTCATTAAGTCCGACAAAGTCTCTCAGTTTGGAAAAAATATTATTCACAATCTACACTCCTAGTCCTGGTTTCTTTTATTGATAGGCGCGAAAGCTTTTTCTGTTAACTTTTTGATGTTACAGAAGACCCACAGCTTAGCAATTTTAACGCTGTTTGTAGCATTGACTACAATTTTTTTTTATAAATACACGCCCCTGAATTGTTTGTATATTATTT
>JAQYWN010000672.1 GCA_029379265.1 Rhizonema sp. NSF051 | reverse complement strand
CCCTTTTCCTGCACCCTCTTGACAAAAGTGCAATTGCTTTAACCTCTCACGGATGGGAAGAGGGTGGTATCTCGAACTGCCCCCCCTGTAATTAAGTCTCTTACACCAGTAGGCGTGACTTGAGAACGTTCTTTGCCCAAAGTGGCGTCAGGGACAATCTGAGCGGATGCATAACGACTAAAAACAGCCGATGCACTGCTAACAAACACTAAGATCGCAATTTTTAGACACCAGGACCAACTTTTCGCTTTCACCCTATTATCACCACGAATACCAATTATCTGAATTATTGTCACACTTAAAGCGATCGCAAGCTAAAGCCCGAAATTTATTTTTGGGCTAAGTAGATCGACACAAAAAAATCAAATTATATAAATTTATCTAAAGGCTCGTAGTTGCGCTTCAGCGGTGATATATAGTACAGGTAGGCGCAACTACAAACACGAATTTATTTGCGCCGATTTACTTAGACAAGCTGTTTCCGGTACTGGGGACAAGGAACTTGGAGGTACTCTGGGTTGAAAGTCATCGGTAAGTTTGACTACTTTGATTATTTTTGCAATTGTTCTAAATAAACGGCAACCCTCATCAGAATTCTGCTAAATATTTGTTAAGAAAAATTACAACCCTCTTAACAAAAGGAAATAGTTCTTATGGTCGCTGTACATGAAAATAATGCATTACATCATGTTGTCATCCTTGGTGGAGGCTTTGGTGGACTGTATACAGCAAAGACTCTTGCTAAAGCGAATGTAAATATTACTCTTATCGATAAACGTAACTTTCATTTATTTCAACCGCTTTTATATCAAGTTGCGACAGGTACCCTATCACCCTCTGATATCTCCTCACCATTACGAGCTGTATTCAGAAAAAGCAAGAATACAAAAGTGTTGTTGGGAGAAGTAAACGATATTGATCCAGAATCTCAAGAAGTTATTCTGGGTGATAGAACAATACCCTACGATACATTAGTTGTTGCCACAGGTGCTAACCATTCCTATTTTGGTCATGATAACTGGAAACCAATGGCTCCTGGCTTGAAAACTGTTGAAGATGCCATAGAAATACGTCGCCGGATCTTTTCGGCCTTTGAAGCAGCAGAAAATGAAACTGATCCCGAATTACGCCGTGCTTGGTTGACTTTTGTAATTGTCGGAGCTGGTCCAACGGGTGTAGAATTAGCGGGTGCGGTCGCAGAGTTGGCACATAAGACTCTCAAAGACGATTTCCGCAACATCGATACAAGAGAAACTAAAATTTTAGTATTGCAAGGGGGCGATCGCATCCTCCCTCATATGGTACCACAGTTATCAAAAGTAGCAGAAGTATCTTTGCAAAAGTTGGGTGTGATCACCCAAACTAGTACCAGGGTAACAAATATTAAAAATGACGTTGTTACTTTCAAGCAAGGTGATGGAGTTCATGAAATTGCTTCAAAAACTATACTATGGGCAGCAGGTGTGAAAGCTTCCTCTATGGGGCAAGTTTTAGCAAACCGTACAGGTGTAGAGTGCGATCGCTCGGGACGTGTGATTGTAGAACCGGACTTGACAGTCAAGAGTTATAAAAACATCTTTATAGTGGGAGATTTAGGCAATTTCTCTCATCAAGATGGGAATCCCTTACCTGGTGTTGCACCCGTAGCCAAACAAGAAGGAGAGTATGTAGCTAAACTCATTAAAAAACGCCTTCAAGGTAAAACACTACCACAGTTTCGTTACAGTGACGTAGGTAGTTTGGCGATGATTGGACGAAATTTAGCTGTTGTAGATTTAAGCTTCATCAAACTCCAAGGGTTCCTTGCTTGGATATTTTGGTTAGTCATTCATATCTACTTCTTAATCGAGTTCGACACTAAATTAGTAATAGTATTTCAGTGGGCATGGAATTATATCACTCGTAGTCGTCGCTCTAGATTGATTACAGGTAAAGATCTTGCAGAAACGAAAACTGTTACATCGGAGGTGACTTCAACGCCTAAAAAAGCGCAAAAAGCTTACAACGTAGGAGTCTGAAGAAAAGTTGAAGGTGCTATACTTTTGCAGTTTTTCCCTCCTCAATTTGGCGTATCAGCGTGCTGCAATCGAATCGGGATTATATAGGGTTAATTACAAGGAATTGCTTCATGAGTGTGCGCGAGCGATGATCCCACCCACGCGCACCCACAACTGTCACACCCCAAGGAAACAGAGATATTTAGTACATGAGAACTATTCACTAGGAAAGTTTGCTTTCGGCAGCGGAAGGGAATGACTATTATTAAGCTGGATAAAAGAGTGAATATGACTTTGATCGTTGGCAAACAAAAATAATAATCATTATTATGCAGAAGCCTTTCAAGCTCAAACAAACATTCGCTAATTTTGAATATGACTCAATGTATATTGGGAAATCGGCGATCGCAAACTGCTGAAGAGATAAATTCAATCTAGCCTCTGTAATCTTTCTTCCCGTGACTTATAGCTGCCCTCTGCCCTTTGCATTTCTTCGATAATTGAACATTTGTCTTAATGGTAATTTCATTAACATAACAAGTCACCTTCTACTCCTCGCAGCGCTCGTGTAACATTACCGATGCAATTTTTTGTCCCTCTCTTCTCTCTCTACCTAGGTCTTCCCAGTGTAGTAATATAAAGGACTGCCTCATCTGTAGGAATACCTAAAACTTCATTGACTTGGTCGTCAAAGAAGCCACCAATACCACTGACGCCTAAATTCAAGCGAATTGCGGCTAAGTTCAGTCTTTGTCCTAAATGACCGGCATCCATATGTAGATAACGGTAAACGCGATCGCCATACTGAGCAACTGCTGATTTTAAATCTGCTGTATGAAATAATACGGCTGCAGCATCCCTACCTAATTCTTGTCCCAAGCAGAGGAAGTGTAAATCTCGTCGGAAGTTTTTAAAGCGAACCTGTCGTAATTCTTGCGTTTTAGGTGCGTAATAATAACAACCAGTTTCCAGCCCTTTGATTCCGGAAACAGCGATAAATGTTTGAATTAAATTCAGATCAAAATAATCTGTCGAATTATCTAAACCTTGATCAATGTAATTTTGGGGTTGGTAGGTAAAATCGATTAAAGCTTTCAATTCATCAAAAGTTAAATCTTCACCCCTGTAAGCGCGAGTAGAACGTCGCTTGAGAATGGTGACTTCCAACCCTTCTAACTTCTCTCCCCAATCGATGGGCTTGGTGATGGTGGAAATTTTTTGGCAGAAAGGAAAGTTATATTTATCCTCTATGGATTTATCTTGTCTGACTTCGGGTAAATTGAGATTACCACTTGTGCCGGGTTGGATTTGTGTCCGAAAATGAAAGTAACTTAACAGTTCACCGTCAGGAATTCGAGGATAGTCAGTTTCGGTGGCGGAAGGTAAGGCTGTTCTCCCTGTAGGTAAATTTTGTTTGATATCTAGTAAATCTGCTAGGGGAAGAACTGCGATCGCACCTTCAAGCTGGGGATCGATGTACAGTAGTTCATTGACTGCCTGATCCACGAAGCCACCGATTAAGTGAGGGCGATAAGAAGTGACTGCGCTAGCTAACTCAATATTCCCCAATAGGTGTCCCGTATCCAGAAAAATCCGTCGGTAAGCCCGATCTTCGTAGCGCCATGCGGAACGATAAAATACTGTAGTAATCGCGAGCGCAATCTGGGTACTCTCTAAAGAGGGATGCCATAAACAAGCTTCTTGTAGCTTTTGCCAAACATCACTTTCCCAATAATGCATTAAGGAATGAGTTCGACACTGGTAATTATAAAGCCCAGGTGGCAACAATGGTGTACCGCGAGAAATTAGATACACTTCCGCAGGATACAATCCTCCCGCACTCGGTGCCGCACGTAGATACACTGTATTTCCCATAGAAGGCATTTTCGCCGTCAGTCCATAGCTACAGAATAGCAGCCGCGATAACCTTTGCCACCATTGTGCATCCGGTTTTTCGGCAAAGACATCTAGAGTTTCTTGAATGTATGGTTTAAGATCGAACACTGAACCAATTTTATACTCTTTAAAGGGTACAGGTTGCTTAGACCAGTCTAACCCCTTATTTTTAGTATTGATCGTTTGAGGGTTGTACTTAGTGCGCTCGTGGTAGTGTTGAGCAATGGATTGGTGTAGTTCTGGCATAAAAATTTTAATACTCTTCTAGTACATATCTTGGCATTCCCCTGCCTGATGATTTGATTCTAATTAGTACAAATGTACGGCTGTGGGGTTGTGAGTCGTTGGTTATGGGGTGCTCGCTATTGAGTATGGCTTTTTTCCAGTAAACGTTTTGCTACTCATGGCTTGATCAGATGTTGCTCAGATATGCGATATTTGGCAATCAGTTGGCGTCGGTTTATGAATGGATATAAAACGATTGTCATAAACAGAGAACTACTAATAAACAGTGATATCAGCGCTAAAGATTGATTGACTGTTGGCAGCCAGAATAAACCTATGCTTATTCCAAATATAGCTGTGGATAGTATCAACAAAAGTGAAAACAATATATTAAATTCTTGAGCTTTTAATTTTTTCCAGGTTTTGATAAAAATCATTATGATTAAAGTTGGTATCACTGTTGATATTATAATACCTGTTGTACTTATAATTAGCACTAATGCTATCTTACTAACTAAAATTAATATTTGCAGAACTAACCAACTAACAAATAGTAATACGAGCAAGTACAACCAAAGTTCATAAATAGATTTACGTCGCATAACCTAAAACCCATAAATGTGATACCAAACTTCAATAATTTTTTGACTCATAATTTCATAAGCTTTATGGATATAACT
>JAQYWN010000671.1 GCA_029379265.1 Rhizonema sp. NSF051 | reverse complement strand
CGCAGATTAATTACCCCAGATAATTATACTATGTGCATTTACCCGGATTTGATATGATTGGTTGTAGCCGTCTAGACAACAGAGAGTCCCCGACCCAGAATTATGATTGGAAAAAATGTAGCCTGCTGAGACTGGGTTAAACAGAAGTTTTGGTTCTATAGTTCAAAAGTTTCTGCTGCCATTGCTTTCCCAGTCGCTTCCACCAACGATTTTGTATAAGCTCTGCCCTAGAACTACTCCAATCTACTAAGCTGTCATTAACATCATGAAATCCTCGCTGAGCTTCAGGGATATCTTCTAACTCAACTTTTTGAATCAGTTCGGGAAGGCTATCATAAAAATTTTTAGAGCGATAGGGAGGATGGAGCGACCACATTCCTGGTGATTTTCCTAGAAATTCAACTCGATGTAAAGAGTTATTTTGCATTGCTTCGGTAAAAATTTCTTCAGGCAAATTATAAGGATAATTACCCTCTAATAAAGCTTTAATAATACCTCGTATGGATGCATATTTCAAAGGCAGTTTTTTAACTACCGATGTAAAACGATTTCGATCTAATAAGAAATATCGGGAACTCAAAGAAGAAAAGCGGAAAGCTTGAGAGTAATGAGGTTCCAGTTCTGCTACTTGCGAACGCAGATGACCATTAACTGTTGGTGGACCAGGAAAGGGACCACACAATAAGACATCAGGTTTTTCATTTAAGAGATCGATAGCTTCTCCTATCCAAGTAGTACTACCACCCCCAAACATTAAGTCCGAATCAAGATGCAATATATAGTTATTTTTGGCAGAATATAACCCAAAAAAATAAGAATAGAAGGGACCTCCTCGAAAGTCTTTAGGTGGAATAGAACGTCCACCAAAGAACATGTTACTTACCTCAGTAACAACTTGAGGGGAATAGTCCACTTCTTTTAATTGTGCGTAAGGATATTGGTCACAGCACTGATGAATCAAGTGTTTAATTTTTGGTAGCCTTTCTTGCCAGCCTTCAGAAAAGCGACCGGGACTGCGATGTAAATCTAGTGTTAGTAATATTTCATCTACTTGTTGACCAAATTGTCGTAGCTGATGGGGTAAAATATATTTAGCATGAAGCCAGTCACTTGGGGCTAGATTGATTTGTAGAGTGACACTATAGTTAGATGTCATAATCTTTTAATTTACACAGAGTATTATCTACCGCTTTGATTGAGTGCAATCTCAGCTGCTTGCACAAGTTTTTGGGATTCAATTTCCCAACAAAATTGTTCTTTAGCTGCTCGTATAGCTGCATCTTTAGCAGCCTTTAATTTATCAGGTGAGTCTAGCAAGTCGTTGAGAGCTTGAGCTAGGATTGAAGGATTATTGCTAGGAATCAATCGACCAATTTCAGGTCGTTGGGAGAATATTTCTCGCTGACCAACTGTATCAGTAGCAATCACTGCTAAACCAGCTTGTATGTATTGAAAGAGTTTATTCGTTACTGTGAGATTTCGGCTAGGAATGTCTGTGAATTCTAAAGCTAAACCGATGTCATGCTCTGCAATACGGGAGAGCAACTCAACATTAGATACAGTTGGATGGATAAACAAGCGATGATGCCATTCAGTAGGAACTAACGGCTCAAAATATTGACGGTAACTATCGGGATAGTTACCCCGTAAATGAATTTCAACTGGTGTTTTCAGTTTTGGCAAAGCTTGGAAGAGAGTTTCTAAGCCCCGTCTTGGTCCAATAGTTTGGGAAAACCAGTGAATGGATGGCAGATTGAGATTATACCGATCTCCCTTTTGGTGGTCGATTTGCGATCGTTCAGCCCAAGGAAAGCTATTATAAATTGTCATCGGTTTAGGTACTTGATAGGCTTCAATTAAAGCTTCAGCCATAGCATCGGAAGTTGTCAGGCAGTAGCTACATTTACGGGCAAGACGACTCTCTAGTACCTTCAAATGTTTTATGGGTCGGATAACACGATCTTTCGGCAAAAGATCTTCTGAAAACCAATCTTCAAAATCTACACCAATCTTAAAGCCATCATTGAGAAGTTGATCACCGACCCAAAGCCCTGCTTCTGAATGAACAATAGTCAAATCCGCACAGGTTTGACGAGCTACTTTTAGCATCATCTGTGTGCCATAGCCGAGAAGTTCCGGTAAGAAGAAGCCAAGGAGTCGAAACCCTTCCTTGGATAACGATGATCGCAGTCGAGTACTCAAGTTTCTAAGGCGCTGATGAGGTTGAAAGTCAAGGATAGGTTGAAATTGCCACTTTTTGTTAGCCATAAGCAAGTGATCGCGCCTGACTAGTTCTGGGTCAAACCAGAAACCACGCACTATTACCTCGTGACCAGCATTCGCTAGAGTTTCTGCTTCTTTCTGAGGACGAGGAGCAGTACAGAGGTGACCGCCAATTAGGATGAGAATCTTTGCCATTTAAGTTAAGCTTTCCTCCACCTGTTTCAAAATTTCTAGGCAGTGGCGGGCGCACTGTTCTAGAGTTAGGTTTTCCAAGATATAGTCGCAGGGAGCAAATTGCTGACACTTGAGTTTATCTACTCAGATCTTGCACCTCTCCGTATAAACCTAGGCATCGCAAAAAGATGAGCGATAAGGCTACCTGATTTTTATTGGTTTGTATCGCTAAATCAAGGGGTACATTTTAGTACTGAGTAATAAAATTACATTCATATTTTCAGGTGCAAGATGTGAGTCTAGAAACTCTTCTAACTTGGCAGGAAATTCACTGATGTCTTTGAACTTAACACCACAGCGATTGTATCGTGCAATCTAGTTTTTATTAGGCAGAAATAATGCTTTCATCAATTTTAATGTATTGGTGGTATAGCACACTTGCTTTTCTTGCAAATTTCCAACCAAAAAGTTTATTGAGTAGTTCTATTCGCCAACCACCAAGGCAAGGTAGGTAATCAATACCTCCTAATTCTTCTATTCGCGCTAATGCTGCCTCTGTAACCTTTGGATAGCTAGGATAAGCGATGACAGCTCTTTCCATGTAGCATCGTGCCAAAGCCTTCTTTGCTCTTGGAGTATCTGTTTTTGCCAAAATATGTTGAGTTTTCAAATCTATAGAGCGTAGCGCTCCCCATTGAAGTCGCTCTGAATTGGCACTGCTGAGGTTAGTACTACTTTTGTGTTTGCGGTAGTAAGAAACGGACGTATTAACACGGCGAATTCCAGCACTTGCCAGCACAATGCGTGCGAAATACTCGCCATCATCATCAGGAGAAGGTTGTTCATCCCACTGACCTACAGTATTCGCCACACTACGAGGAGTTAGCCATGCTCCCGGATGTACCATACCACCTCTGCCATCAGCGCCTAAAAGCCTAAGAAGCCAATTTAGAGGATCATCGTTGTCAACTAAAAATGGCAATCCATTTTCAAAAATTCCCTTACTAGGTTGTTCTCCATCGAAAAAATGTACTGTCCCACAAACAGCCAGTATATTAGGTGGATTTTGTTGTAAAAGTAAGACTTGCTCTTCTATCTTTTGAGGACTTAATAAATCATCTGCATCTAAGTATTGAATAAAATCTCCTTGAGCCTCAATGAGAGCACGATTTCTAGCAGCGCCTGCTCCTTGATTTTCCTGACTGATAACTTTAACGATTGATGATTCAAAATTTTTTGCAACTGCCAAGCTGTTATCCTTTGAACCATCATCTACTATGATCACTTCCTTGTTCTTCCAAGTTTGTGCTAACCCAGACTGTATAGTTTCAGCCACCCATTTTTCAGAGTTGTAGCAGGGAATAATGAGAGATACTAAAGGGTACATTGGACTACGGATATTACTGTAAAGGAAACCTGACTTTATCGAAAAATATCTGTTTTCTAAGCTTTTTATAAACTCCTTGCACTAGCCGAAATTCATAGTAGATAAAACTGCGTGGTCGTGGAGGTAAGCCGTAAGAAATCACTATTTTTTCATGGTCTTCCTGCCAAAAATTTTTATAGTTTTTATGGGAAGACTTCGACTGATTTTGAACTCTAAAGACTCCTAAAGGAGCTTTTAAATGACTTTTAACTTTTTTAGGTACTAATCGAAGCCAAAGTTCATAATCAATCGCACAGGTTATATTTTCACATATGGTAACATGAATAGCACTTTTCCAGAAAGCGGCATGAGAAGCAATGATGTTCCCAAAGCGTAAGTAACGATCTAAGACGAGGTTTGCATAACAATATACAGCCGGGGAATCATTGTCATAGATAGTTATTGAATCTCCATAGATCAAATCTGGAGAATATTTAGAAAAATGTGTAGCAACTAACTGGAAGCAGTTAGGTAAATAAAAATCATCACTATTAATCCATCCAAAGTATCTACCACTGGCAAGGCTAAAGCCAAGATTGATCGCGTGACCCTGACCTCTGTCTTTTTTACTTTGCCAAAAACTTAGCCAAGGACTATATTTTTCCAATATTTGTTGAGTCTCATCATTTGAACCTCCATCACAAATGATGAATTCAAGGTTAGGGTAGTTTTGCAGCAATACAGAGCGAATTGTTTCTTCAATAAAGCGGCCTTGATTATAACTCGGTGTCACAATGGAAATTCTGGGCCAAGGCAAATCGTTGAGCATTATTTTAGTAGGAGACTGAGTTTCCACAGTCCAAGGCCATCCTGTTTTACCACTTGGTGGAGGTGGGAGTTCTGCTAGTAGTCCAGTTTGAGAGAATGGCACTGTTGCTAGAGGAGTTGTAATACCCTGTTGAGCAAACTCCTGTTTGTAATTGTTTAACTCTGGCAATTGTATTTGAAGTAGTTGATTCATGAATAAAAATAGAGATA
>JAQYWN010000068.1 GCA_029379265.1 Rhizonema sp. NSF051 | reverse complement strand
TTTTTACACGATTATTAATAATTTAATTGAGCCAATAACGTATTATAGCGGAGCGTGGTTTCTAGCGCTCCACTCAAGAGTTGCCTTCTTAAACCTGATAAAGTTCGTTCCAGTTGCTAATCGCTTCCAGCTGGGCGATTAACAACTGTTGGATTCCTTTTTCCGCACAATCTAGCAGTTGTATCAACTGAGTCCGGCTAAAGGTTCCTTCTTCAGCTGTTCCCTGAACTTCAATAATTCCTAGCTGTTGGTTCATCACAACGTTGAAATCTACTGCCGCGGCAACGTCTTCGACATAGTTCAAATCCAAAAATGGCTCTCCCTCCAATAGCCCAACGGAAACTGCTGCAACCTGTCCGATTAGGGGCGATCGCTCTATGACGCCTTGTGACAATAGTTTAGAAATGGCGTGAGCTAATGCGACAAAACCACCTGTAATAGCTGTTGTCCTGGTTCCTGCATCTGCTTGCAACACATCTGCATCTACAGTCAGTGTTAACTCTCCCAGCGTTTCTAAATTCAGTGCTGCTCGCAAACTTCGTCCGATTAAACGTTGAATTTCTTGAGTCCTTCCTGACAATTTCAAAAATTCCCTTTCTTGCCTTTGCTGAGTAGCACCTGGTAGCATTCTATACTCTGCCGTCAGCCACCCTTTGCCAGTCCCTTCTAAAAACCTGGGGACTTTGCGAGTCACGCTGACAGTACAAAGGACTTGAGTATCACCAAATTTTGCCAGAACAGAACCGGGAGCAAAGTGAGTGAACCCTTGTTGAAAGCTAATAGGACGAAGCTGGCAAGGTTGCCGACCGTTTGAACGTTGCCAAACCATATGTGATAATGCAAGCAGTGGACGAAAAATTTATATGAAGGTAGTTGGAGGTGGGGAAAACCCCTTTAGTCGCGCTAAGTTTTAAGTAAAACCCCTGACCACATCCCATCTAAGACCTACTTTTCATTGATAAATTTTGATGTAAATTTTATCACAAATTGTTGAAGAAAATTCATTTTCCCGAACTGAATTATCGCGGGCTCAACACAATTCGTAATTCTTAGGAGTATGGTCACGACAACTGACCGTCCCACCGTTATGGAGAGTACACTCTTTAATGAGGAATTGTAATTGTGCAAGAACTCTTGACCACTTAGTTTACCCTAGTTAATTAGACACTTCTATGGTTGCCCAGCTAGAAACCTCAAACGGAAATTTGACTTTAAGCCTCTCATACTCAGTAGAAGGTTTAGTACAGGTTTTCACCAGTTCGCATCGTAACTTTTTTACGAGTGTCATGGCTCAAGCACTGAGAACGGCGGGACAAGGAACACCAGTGTTAGTCGTGCAGTTCCTCAAAGGCGGTATTCGTCAAGGACATAAATATCCCATCCAACTTGGACAAAAATTAGATTGGATTCGCTGCGATTTGCCTCGTTGTATTGATACACCGAATTTAGAAGAAAATGAAACCCATGCCATCCAAAACCTATGGCAATATACACAGTCCGTTGTTATTGAAGGTAAGTATTCTCTAGTCGTGTTAGATGAGTTAAGCTTGGCAATGAACTTTGGCTTAATTCCCGAAACAGAAGTCTTAGCTTTTCTGGCGAAACGTCCTGCTCATATCGATATCATTTTTACAGGTACAGAAATGCCCAAATCTATTCTGGATTTAGCAGATCAAATTACAGAGATCCGTCGTAGTCATCAACCTTGAGCTATTTAGAATTTAAGCTCAACCGTAAGAGCGGTTCTTGATGCGCTGAATTTAAATTTATATCGGTTTTGACTCGTGCTTGTTGTCATTTTAACTTTTGTGTCAGTACTTGACTAGCTGCCTAAAGTTGCTGATGTCAAGACTGATGTCGGATTAAGCAGGAATTGAGCAGCTTTTTGTGTCGTTGCTTCAGATAGCTGAATTTGTTTAAGAGTTACTAAACCTTCGCTGACAAAAGAATCTCTTACTAAAGCTTTCTCTCCTCCATTGAAGAGAGTTTCATAAAAAACTTCCTTAATTCCAGCAGAAATAATTAACTTCAAGCAAGACAGACAAGGTTCTAAAGTCACATAGATACTTGCCCCCTCTGTGGAAATACCGTGCTTTGCTGCTTGGGCGATCGCATTTGCTTCTGCATGGACAGCCCTTGATGGTAATGTTTTACTTGCATCGCAACTGCTTAACCCAGGATAGCAGTATCCCTGAGCCGTACAATGAGCCGAACCCGATGGTGAACCATTGTAACCCGTTGCTACCACTTGCTTATTTTTCACTATCACAGCGCCCACTGGAAAAGCAAGGCAAGTTGAACGAGTTGCTGCCAATTTAGCTAACATCAGAAAGTATTCATCCCATGTTGGTCTGAGGTAAGATTCGTCTCTTCGCAAAATATCATGCATAATTTGTTCACTATAAACTGTTAACTCTTAACAGTCTACTGGGGAGTGCCGATGCCAAACCGCTTGGTCAAGGCATTTGAATGGTAAAATAAAAAGTTTGAAATTTGAGTAGATATACATGACTTCTGATAGTCGAGTGATTGTTAAGGTTAAGCGACTGATACCTGAGGCACAAATTCCTAGATACGAACATCCTGGTGACTCAGGTGCTGATCTTGTCGCTGTCACTGACTACACACTGCAACCGATGCAATGGTTTGCCGTTCCCACGGGTTTATCAGCAGAGGTGCCAATGGGTTTTGAACTACAGATTCGCCCTCGAAGTGGCTTGGCACTCAAGCATGGTGTAACGATATTGAATACACCTGGAACAGTTGATGCTGGTTACAGGGGAGAAATCAAAGTTATTTTGCTTAACTTAGGATCTGTTGCCTTCCAGATTAATAAAGGGCAGAAGATTGCCCAACTTGTTGTTGCCCCTGTTGCTTGGGGAAAATTTGAGGAAGTTGACGAATTATCCTCTTCCCAGCGTGGAAGCGGTGGTTTTGGTTCAACAGGCATTACTTACGTTGAGGTAGGCAACGAACAATCTCAGCATTAGGTATTAGGTAATAGCTAAAGCGGTTATCAGGAAGATAATTTTCTATAACCGCTTCACCAATTAGCACGCAGCATGTACTGAACAAAACTAAGGTGATTAATATGGAGGAATTTGTAGAATCGCTGACTGAAGAGGAAGGCAGTTTGCTACAGCCTTTTATGACGAATTTAGATCGATCTGTCTTTGGACTGCGAAATCTACCTGAAGTTGTTAAAGGTGCATTGTTCTCACGATATAGTCGTAGCGATCGCAGCTTGCGCCGTATCTTGCTTGATGAGTTTATCAAAGCACCAGAAGCTCATTTTACTGATATTATTGGCGGAGGATATGACAATAACACGGACCAATTAATAGCAATTCAACAAGCAGAAGCGTTTTATGATCGCGTTTTAATTGGTTATGGTGATGACTCAGTTGCAGAGCTTGGAGGTGCCCATATTGCCTGTGAAGGAATTAGCAATATTGCCTCAATTGCCCTTGAGGACAGCCGTTTGGGAATTTCTCCCTTAGAAAAATCTACTAGATATGTCCCGTTTAATCAAAAAATTAAGGGCCGCTACCGCTACTATCGCGAGCCTTCTATTATAGCATCCAGATATGCAGAGTGTTATGAGTCCACCTTAGATCGTTTATTCGACACGTACACTGCATTAATCGATCCCCTATTAACGTGGGTACAGACTTGTACACCGCGAGCTCCTGATACCTCAGAACGAGCATACAAGAATGCCACAAAAGCCAAAACGTTAGATTTGTTGCGTGGGTTACTGCCAATGGCAACTCTAACTAACGTTGGTTTATTCGGCAACGGACGCGCATTTGAATATTTGCTAGTTAAGTTTGCTGCCTCACCTCATGAAGAAGTGCGGGTGCTGGGATTGGCTATGCAACAAGAACTAGATCAAATTATACCTTCATTTGTTAAACGCGCAAAAACTGAACGGGGTGCCCAATATGCGCGATACCTTCAAATAAATCGTGAACGTACAGAACGACTTGCACAAAAACTTCTCGGGCAAAGTCTGCCGGGCGCAAAGTCTGCCTGTGAGAGTACTCTCACAGGCTCGCTTTGCGGAAGATTCCGTCCGGCGAGCTTTGCGCAAACACAAAGTAGTACCCCATTAATTCAATTAGTTGAGTACGATCAGGATGCTGAAGTAAAGGTTGTTGCCGCGATCCTTTATCCCCACATTGATCTGAGCTTGGCTGAAATTAAAGAATACGTTACCAACTTATCAGCAACAGAACGGGTTGAGATTATCAACACCTATGTAGGCGAACGAGAGTCTAGGTTCCATCGCCCTGGTCGTGCTTTTGAAGAAATATATTATACATTCGATATCCTAGCAGATATTGGTGCGTATCGTGACTTGCACCGACACCGGATCTTGACACAAGAACACCAACACTACTCTGTTCGTCACGGGTATGTCGTTCCAGTAGAACTAGAATCCGCAAAGCTGCAAGCGCAAATGCGCGAAGCCTTGGAGTATGCTGCACAAACAACTGAGTTGATTAGTTCACACTTACCAGATGCAGCACAATATGTTGTCCCTTTCGCTTATCGAGTGCGCTGGCGAATTAAGTTGAATCTTCGTGAAGTTTATCATTTTGTAGAATTACGAAGTTCACGACAAGGACATCCTTCCTACCGCGCAATTGCACAAGAAATGTATCGACTTCTTTGGGAAGTTCATCCAACATTAGTAGCCAATATGCATTATGTTGACCTTAATGATTATGCACTCCAGCGATTAGCCGCAGAGCAACGACTTGATATAAAGTTGAACACATAAGTGGGGAGTAAGAGCGGGTTTAATTCAGATAACTTATGAGCAAAAGCTCATGTATGCTTGAAACCCGCCCCTACTATCAACTAACCACTCACTATGAATATATTTTCATGAGCAATCTGCCCAAAATTGACCGTCAAAGAGAGCATCAAGCGAACGAACGGACTTTCTTAGCTTGGCTACGCACTTCCATAGCATTAGTTGGCTTTGGTTTTGCTATTGCTCGATTTGGGCTATTTCTGCGCCAGCTTAATTTTGCTCTAACTCGACAGCAACCAACCCCAAAACCCTTTTTTGACTCTGAAGATTTAGGTATTTGTTTGGTAGTTTTTGGTATTCTTACTATAGCCTTAGCAGCTTGGAGATATAACCAAGTTTTCTGGCAAATTGAACGAGGAGACTATCGACCTTCTCGCCTGGGTGTTTGGGTGATAACTGGAGTTGTAATTATTTTTGGATTTCTCAGTATTCCTTTACTTCTTTTGCGAAGTACGGCACCGACTCCATCTCGCGTTTTTCAACCCCAATCCCGCAATTTCCGCTCTGAAGTAGAGAGCCCAAGGGATTAAATTCAGTTACGTATAATGAGACAAAATAGTTAAAAAAGTGTTAAAAATATGGCATTAACTGCTTCAACAATGTTGCCGTTGGGCACTCAAGCATTGGACTTTAATCTACCAGAAGTCGTATCTAAGAAGAATATTTCACTGTCTAGCTTTGCTGATAAAAAAGTTCTAGTTGTGATGTTTATCTGTAGACATTGCCCTTTTGTCAAACATATACAAGCAGAATTGGCGCAATTAGGAGAAGATTATGCCAACAGTGATGTCGGCATTGTTGGTATCAGCGCTAATGATGCTAACAATTATCCAGATGATGCGCCGGATTCGTTGAGGGAAATGGCAATAGAACTAAGTTTTAAGTTTCCCTTGTGTTACGATGAAACTCAAGAAATAACGAAAGCTTACACGGCGGCTTGTACCCCGGATTTCTTTTTGTTTGATGCTGATCGCCGACTCGTTTATCGTGGACAATTGGACGAAAGCCGCCCTAGTAATGGCAAACCTGTTACGGGTACTGATTTACGTGCTGCTATTGAAGGTGCACGGACTGATGAGCAAGTTAAAGGTGAGCAAAAGCCAAGTATTGGCTGTAATATCAAGTGGAAACCGGGTAATGAACCCAGTTATTTTGGTTAGGAGTTAGCATTTAAAACTAACAACTAACAACACATTAGTGCTGAATTTCTAAATTGAGGATATAACATCCCAGTTGAACTTTGCCAGCCCACAATTCGTATTCTACTCGTAAATGCTCAGGTAAAGGATGTCCGTTAAGCTTTAAAGCCCTGGTATAATTTCGGACGCGAATTGGTTCGTGAGGTTGTAATGATTCATTTGGCAACCAATAACGACTAATCGCATAAACGCCCTTTTCCCAGAAGTGACGGTAACTTAATTGAGAGTTACCTTGCATAGTCATAGTTACCCGGTAAGGGGAAATTTCCAGCCACAATAACCTGGGGCTACCAGCCTGAGTTTTGTTTTGCTCTAGTTGCCTAGTGGTAGATGGTGGCTGATCGGAGATAAATTTATTCTCTGAATTGAGATTCGTCTCCTGGCAATTTTTAATCGGTGGTGCAGTCAACAGCAAATGAAAGCGATCTCTGTCTTTTTGATACAATGTTGCAGCAGTTTCTAGAACAGACAAAATCGGAAGATCTGTAGAAATCAGGGACAGGGATACGGATTTACGGTGATGAGTTAGCATGGGAGCGAAGCTTTTGAAGGAATGAAATAAATATCAGTAAAGCTAGCAGGTCAGGGAAAGCGGTAGGATACTAGCGCAGTTACACGCCAGTTTATCCTAATGTCGCCTTCTGTTATAACCATAGAAACTAAAGAAAACATTTCTCAGAACTTAATTATTCAAACACCCCAGGCTGGATTCTCTTTAAAAGGCCGCATTGGGGTTCCGGGGGATAAATCTATCTCTCACAGGGCTTTAATGTTAGGTGCTATGGCTCATGGAGTTACCCAAATCCAAGGGCTACTCTTGGGAGAAGATCCCCGCAGCACGGCAAGCTGTTTCCAAGCTATGGGAGCAGAAATTTCCGAACTAAACACCGAATTGGTGCAGGTAAAAGGTATTGGCTTGGGAAATTTATTAGAACCACCTGATGTTTTAAATGCTGGCAACTCTGGTACTACCCTGCGATTAATGTTAGGCTTCTTAGCATCTCACGCGGGACGCTTCTTTACTGTAACAGGTGATAGTTCCTTGCGATCGCGTCCCATGTCTCGTGTCGTCAAACCTTTGCAACAAATGGGGGCACAAATTTGGGGACGAAAAGAGGCAACTCTCGCACCATTGGCAATTAAAGGACAGTCCCTTAAACCAATACACTACAATTCCCCCATTGCTTCGGCCCAAGTTAAATCTTGCATTCTGCTTGCGGGTTTGTCGATTGAGGGCAAAACGACGGTGACAGAACCAGAACTTTCCCGCGATCACAGCGAACGGATGCTACGAGCCTTTGGTGCAGAAGTCGTTGTTAACCCTGAGACTAATAGTGTAACCCTTATTGGTCCCGCTCAACTTACCGGGCAAACTGTTGTTGTTCCGGGAGATATCAGTTCAGCTGCTTTTTGGTTGGTAGCTGGGGCGATCGTTCCTGATTCTGAATTGGTGGTGGAAAATGTGGGGATTAACCCTACCCGTACTGGTATTTTAGAAGCTTTGGCGATGATGGGAGCAGATATTCAGCTAGAAAACCAACGCGAAGTCGCTGGGGAACCAGTTGCCGATATCCGGGTGCGTTCCAGTCGTTTGCAAAGTTGCACCATTTCTGGGGACATTATACCCCGGTTAATTGATGAAATTCCAGTTTTAGCTGTAGCAGCCGTTTTCGCTGAAGGAACGACAACGATTCGGGATGCGGCTGAACTACGGGTGAAGGAAAGCGATCGCATTACTGTGACGGCACAGCAACTCAACAAAATGGGTGCCAAAGTTACCGAATTGCCTGATGGCATGGAAATTACTGGTGGAACTCCCCTCACAGGGACGGATGTCGATAGTCATACAGATCATCGCATCGCTATGAGCTTGGCAATTGCTGCTCTCAAAGCTCACGGGACAACGACTATCCATCGTGCAGAAGCCGCCAGTGTCTCTTACCCAGCTTTCACCACTACACTGCAACAAGTCTGCGAATGAATGAGTAATCTTCAGATTCCCAACTTCTAGCCGAAGTCGGGAATCTTACTTATAGTTAATTGCTAATTGCTATTACAATAAGATTACGATAGTCAGTCAAAAAAAAGCTTAATGATTCGCCTCACTCAGTACTCTCATGGCGGCGGTTGTGGTTGCAAAATTGCTCCAGCCCAATTGCAGGAAATCTTATCTGAGGTTCCTTTAAACCAAGTTTGGAAGCAACTGCTTGTAGGCACTCAAACTAGTGACGATGCTGCCGTTTATCAAATCAACGATCATCAAGCTTTAGTACTGACAACAGATTTCTTCATGCCCATAGTTGATGAACCTGTAGATTTTGGACGAATTGCAGCTACCAATGCTTTGTCTGATGTCTATGCTATGGGTGGAACCCCGATTTTAGCCTTAGCAGTATTGGGTATGCCGATTAATACTCTCCCAATGGAAGCTATTCAAGGTATTATGCTGGGTGGAGCAACAGTTTGTCAGGAGGCGGGAATTCCTCTTGCCGGCGGACATTCTATAGATTCCCCAGAACCTATTTTTGGCTTAGTTGCTGCTGGATTAGTACATCCAATGCAGGTGCAAAGAAATGCCACAGCCAAACCAGGAGACAAACTGATTTTGACGAAGCCGTTGGGTATTGGAGTGATGACGACGGCTCTCAAGAAAGGGCAATTGACACCAGATGCTTACGAATCAGTTTTGAAGGTGATGACGCAGCTCAATCGAGTGGGAGCAACTTTAGCAACTAATCCAGACGTTCACGCCATGACTGATATTACCGGATTTGGACTTCTGGGGCATTTACTAGAAGTCTGTCGGGGAAGTGCTGTGAGGGCAGAAATTTCGCTGTCTTTGATTCCGATTCTATCATTCGCTTTAAATTTGGCATCACAAGGGATTTTTCCGGGCGCAGCACGACGTAACTGGGATGGTTATCAATCTCAAATTCAGATATCAGAGCTGAGCAATTTAACCGAGTGGGAAACATTACTGCTAGCAGATCCACAAACCAGTGGCGGCTTGCTGCTTGCTGTAGCACCAAATAGTATCTCAACTATTTTAGAGCAACTTTTAGCAGAGGGATATGGTTATTCTCGTGTCATTGGTGAGTGTACTGAAGGGGAAGTTGGGATTGAGGTGAAGAGGTAAGTAAGTCGGCATAAATAAATAAAAGTTTGTAGTCAGCGCTAAAGCGCTGAAGCGCTTACTACAAGCTAATTTTATAAAGTTTACTTTTCTTTACATAATTAGGTTTTTTATCGCTGACTTACTTAGTACCGCTTTAGAGAATTAAAAATAAAAAAAGCTTAATATCTTGTATCTGAGCGATGCACAAGAATACAAGTTTACAGTTGGTGTTGGGTGTTGCCCACCACGGACAAATTTTTCAAATCTAATAGAAGCGCCATTCGATAATTTTTCATTTTAGTATTTTTTTTACTTGGCGATATGCATTTTGTATAGTATGCTTCTGAAAAGCTAGAAAAGCTAAGTTATGTGTACAGTTTTAGCAAGCTAATGCACTTTTAAACTGAGCTGCGTTATAACGCATATTAGTTTAGTACTTAGCAAATTTTTACATTTGTTTTGTTGCCAAAAACTTTCTCGGTACAAACCAAAAAATGTTCGTATAATCACCAAATCTTACATTAGAGGAGATTCAGTTATGGGTTGGTTACAAAGACTTTTCGGGATGGAAAAACCTCAAGATGCTCAAGTTAACCCCGAGCCATCTGCTGCACCAGAGGAAACTTCAACAGGCGAGACTGGGGAAACTATTGCTCCTGAACGAGTAGGACTGAATGGAGAATACGATCAAAGTGGTTTGGCAAAACGAGTTGCCCTTGCTTTTGATCAGAGTTCTGAGTTTGATGATATTGACACACTATATGTTGCACAAACAGGTGGTACAGTTGTTTTGAAAGGGGAAGTCCCCAGTCAAGATATATTAGATAAAATGGTCGAAGTTGCCAGAGATGTTAGCGGTGCTACTGATGTCAACACAGATCAGGTTAGAGTCGGCTAATGAGTGAGTTTTAAGAATACCGAGAATGAACAATCAACTTAAATTTCCTCGATTCACTATTGGATTTGCATTGTTAGCTGTTTTAATGCTTTCAAGCTGCGGTCAAAAGTCGGAAACACCTACTGCTAGTAACGACAGTAGTCCAGCAGCAACTCCAGCTTCTTCAGGAGCACCTGTTGCGGATACCTCAGGTTCTGCAGGAACAGCAGACACTGCAGGGGTAAAGCCTAGTGGTACAACTTGTCCAAGCGGTTCCCCTGTTAAAGGTGAGACAACGAAGAAACGAGGTAAAATCTATATAGTTACCAAGTCGCCTGATTACGCCAAGGCTCCCGTAGAGCTTTGCTTTAAAGATACAGCTTCGGCAGAAAAAGCAGGCTACAAAGCTCCCAAGTAACCGATTAAATTTCTACTTTTTTCATGAAAGGCGGATTTTCCTCCCTTCTTAATCTTTATACCCCTATCTTTAGGGTTCCCCGAATAGCCCTGTCAAGGTGGCTCAACAAACCGGAAAATAAGAGCTGATTTTCGACACTTCTCCAACGTGTTCTTCTCAGTAGTAAAAATGAGTTACGCAAACGCT
Organism: Rhizonema sp. NSF051; assembly: GCA_029379265.1. Classification (GTDB taxonomy): domain Bacteria; phylum Cyanobacteriota; class Cyanobacteriia; order Cyanobacteriales; family Nostocaceae; genus Rhizonema. The sequence continues at coordinate 6,041 of JAQYWN010000068.1, read as the reverse complement.
TTTTCGTAGTTCAAGTAGATTTTTAACCATGAGGACGCAAAGGACACGATGACTTACACCTTGACAGGGCTACCTTTTTACAAAGAAAGGCTGAGGGCAGCTATTTCAGCTATGCAGCTATGCTCCCACGCTTAAAAACGTGGGATTGAAATAAGGACGCCGTAGACGAGTGCTGCACTTTTCAAGGGAATAGATTTTATTGGTTTGGTGGGCTTTAAACCCACAAGAGCGCATGATTCTCTTTCTTCCTACCTTCTGCAATCAAGCCTCTGCCCTCTGCCTTTCTTTGTCAGAGATCTCAATAAAAAATGAGCGTTTAGGGTATAAAGCTTAACTTTAATTAAAAATTTGTGTCGAGATGCACCAGCCAGAGCCACAAGGTGTCTAGTTTTTAATCATACGATATAGCGCGTGGGAGCATAGCAGCCGCCTGTAAGGCTACTATCTTACACCGCTTCTAAAAGTTTGAACGCTCATTACCCATATGTGGACAATTGGGTCTACAGCCTAAGAAATTACCGATTTGGTGATCGCGAGTTAGGTTGTAAAGCAGATTTCAGCTTTTACCCGATTAGCAAGCACCGTTTCTATTGAACACAGCCTTTAGAGTTCTCAATATCAAACTAATATCGTATGAAATAGACCACTTGCGTTGGTAATCTAGATCCATGCGAACAATATCTTCAAACTCTTTGATGCCGGAGCGACCATTAGCCTGCCATTCGCCAGTAATACCGGGTTTGACATTTAACCGTTCCCAGTGGTGGCTTGAGTAGTGCATGACTTCATCGGGAGTGGGAGGGCGGGTGCCGACTAGACTCATTTCCCCCAGCAGCACGTTCCAGAACTGGGGGAGTTCGTCTAAGCTGGTACGACGGAGAAATCTGCCTACACGGGTAATACGAGGGTCATTCTCATTTTTGAAGATCTGATGACCTTTGGCTTCGTTATTGACCAGATGCTTGAGTTGATCGGCTCCGACAATCATTGAGCGGAATTTCCAGATCCGGAAGGCGCGACCGTTGAGACCACAGCGAATTTCACTGTAGAAGATGGGACCAGGGTTATCCAGCTTCATAGCTAGAGCAACAGGAATCGCTACGACTGCTGTAATCCCTATTCCTACAACAGCACCCAGCATGTCAATCATACGCTTCACGTTGCTTTTTACAGAAGGATGTTGTGGAGGTTTAGCAAAATTAGCGCTGTGTTCACCATCTAAAACTCGTCTATGAATGGGATGGGAAGTAGAAATGTTAGACATGGTAATCAGAGTTTACGAATTCAGTTGGCTAGAAATCAACAGCTGTAATGCGATCGCCCAATTGGTTGAGAGCTGCAAAGAGGATATGTTCTAGGTTGTTTGTTCGTCCTGGTTTGGGGTAATGGCGTTGGCGATTACTAAACCCAAGAAAACGAAGTTGCCTATGATATAGCGCCGCCACAGCCGAGCCGGTTCCATAGCTAGTCGCCACAGCCACTCCATCCCAATAGCACGAATGGAATAGGGGGCACGGGGTACACGTTGAGCGACAAAATCGAATAGACCCCCCACTCCCATACAAGTGATCCCGCGTAATTGCCTTGCGTATTGGTCGATCCAAATTTCCTGTTGCGGTACGCCCATCGCTACTAACAACAGGTGCGGACGGGCAGCCCGAATGGTTTTTAATATCTGCGGAGTTTCTGCTCTAGAGAAGTAGCCGTGGTGAGTTCCAGCAATGACTAAGCTCGGATATGCGTTCTTCAAGTTAGCTGCAGCTTCTTCAGCTACGCCAGGCTTGGCACCCAGAAGGTATACAGATAAATTTTTCTGTGCCCCTTCCTTGCATAGAGCTGGAACTAAATCTGTACCATTGAGATTGTGTACTAACGGTGTCCGCAGCAAGGCACTACCCCAGCAAACTCCACTCCCATCCGCCAACAATAGATCACTGTGAGCTAAGGCTTTCGCTAGAGCAGGATTTTGAGATGCGGTTACCATAGTGTGGGCGTTGGCATAATACACGCGACCACCTTGCCGCATTAGCAATTGCGTCAGTAATCGATCAATTGCCTCCGACCAAGACATACGATTGAAACGGGTATTGAGAAAACTAACTTCGTCTGCCATACAACTATAAAGCTTGCTACTTGATGTTGGGAAAACAGTGGAATTCAACGCAGAGGCAGCGTTGCTCTATAACCGGAATTCACTAATAGTTGTGTGTCCGAGTTCTGTCAAGCTCGTTTAACAACTTGCTATACAGCTAGAACAAAGCTAAAATCTTTATTTGTTGAGGTGATCAACATACTTGCATCACGTACAATTGCCTAACCACAACAAGTATTTCTACTTAATTTGAGACAAATCTAAGTATCCACCACAGTATCTTCCACAAACACCAATGGAAAATACTATCTGATGGCTATGAATAGTTTCATACATACAGCATCCTTATAGAAGGATAAAATTGTCCACCTAACTATCCGCTTAGCTGTATTATGTAGACAGTTTTCGCTTCATACTAGATGTACAAAGAAAAGCAGCTATGCTGAGGGTATCTGGCTGAAGGTAAAAATAGCTGTATTAACATACAAGTAAACGCCAAGGCAACTTTACGGGGTTAATAGCAGCAAGAAAAATCTCTTTCTTCCCCTGCTTCCCTTAACCTGGCAATTTTGGGTTGGTCGAGTACTAGTGCTTCTCAATCGCCTTACGATTTAGAAAAAAGCGCAATGTAATACTAAAATATTAATAATTTATTCAATGAGAAGGAGTCATTCGTCAGAATTCAGAATTCAGAATAACCCCACGAATGAATGAGGGGGTTTCGGCTTTGAAGCTATCGCAATTCTATTTCTCCACGGATAAATCCGGGGGCTGTCTTACCATTATTCATCCACCAGTCGCACAGGAGTTCATTCTGACTCCACAGCGAGTGACTCCTGAATTCTTCTTCGGTAATTATGCCCAGAGACATTTTAGAATTCAGAGTGAAGGGCTGTACATTTACTAACATTCAACTCAATTGCAGTTATCATGGGAATGCCTCGAATTATGGTCATTGGTAGCAAAGTTACTACTGTGCAGCGCGTCAGTAGGTACTGCCTGACACAGGGAGCAGAAGTGTTTCCCTATTACGGTATTCCCACCGATGAGGAGATCACTCTATTCGCCCCCCAAGTTTTTGTGCTATGTATACCCATGCCTAAAGATCTTCAGTACGATATACTTCAGCCCTACATTTTGTGGTCGGAATATTTTGTCAGCGAAGGGTTACTATTTGTTACAAGCTATACAGATTTGTATGCCCGTCTACAGGAAGTCCTTGCAGCTTAAATGAACCCTTCGCGGACAGCCAACGCTGCGGCTTGGACGCGATCGTCAACACTTAGTTTGTTAAGAAGCATACGCACATAAGACTTGACCGTTCCCAGTGAAAGGTAGAGTTGAGTAGCGATTTCCTGATTTGAACATCCTTTGGCAATAAGTTGTAGGATATCGCGCTCGCGATTACTGAGAGTTGGTTGTTGAGACACCTCTAATGTAGAATTCTTGCGGGAGACAACGGTCGGCCTCAGCATCCGGGAAACCTTTTGCGCTATTTGAGGATCTAGATAAGCACCACCTTGCAGGATCAATTGAATCACAGCAACGAGTTGTTCCCATTCGATGGTCTTAAGGCAATAACCATCTGCACCAGCACCAAGCATTCCCATCACCTGAGTGTCATTGTCAAACGCACTCAAGGCAAGGATACGAGTAGCACAGTTGTCACTTTTTATTTGCTGCGTCGCTGTGATTCCATCCATCTCAGGCATGTCGATATCCATCAAAACGACATCTGGTTGAACTTGAGCAGCCAATTCAATTGCCTGCAAACCGTTACCTGCCTCGCCAACCACACTAAAACCAGGTTCAAGGGTGAATTGACCGTTCATTCCTCGGCGGATCAACGCGTGGTCATCGACCAGTAGAATCCGTATAGTTTTCTGTTCGCCACTGTCAGTCATTATTTTTCCTCCATTTCCAATTCATGCCTGAACTTAGCTTTATCAGTGGAAACTGGGAGGGTAAACCAAAAGGTGCTACCCTCTCCAAAAGTACTTTCGGCCCCAATGGTGCCTCTATGAAACTCGATAATTTGACGACATAAGTACAGACCAAGCCCAGCAGTCCCACGCCGACCTTGTCCCTGAGTGAAGCGGTGGAATAACCGTTCCTTTTCCTGCGGTGGAATTCCCGGACCGCGATCACTCACTGATACCTTCACTCGATCAACTCCAAGCAGTGCTACCTCAAGGAAAATTTCCTTGTTTAACTCACTCACCCGCACAGCGTTATCAAGCAAGTTTTGCACAACTCGTCGGATCTCTAATTCATCACCGTAGACAATCGGTACTAATTGAGAAATATTATAGCTAAGAATAAGTTGACGCTTTGAGGAAGCCTCGATCTGGGCAATTGCTTTGACAAAAATTCTTTCCCAGTTAAGAGGTTCGTAACTGAGGTGAGTCGTATTATTCGCTTCATAGCGAGAGACATCCAATAGAGCTTCCACAAGCTTGAGGAGATCCTCGTTAGCTTGGCGGTACTCTTGAAACACTTCCCTCCAGGTATTATCCACCATACCAAAAGCTCCTTTAAGCATGGAGTCCAGCGTAGTGCGGGTGGCAAGCAGAGGGGTACGCAGGTCGTGGGAGAGGCCAGAGATCAAGTTTTTAAGGTTTTGGTTGCATACTTCAATATGTTGCTGACGTTGATAAGCTTGATCTGCCATTGCATCGAGAATTCCAGCCAGTTGACCGATTTCGTCGGGAGACGAGTAGTCAAGCTGGACTTCCATTTGACCTGCTTGCCAAAGTTTGCCTACTTCCGTCAACTTGTGTAGGGGAACGTGGACTTTTGAATGCAAAAGCCGGATGTTCCAGCCCACTCCTAAAAGAATCGCCACTGTACTAAGGATATTCATAGCAGTGTTAATACGGTAGAGTTGCTCCAAGCGATGCTTGCGTTCGCCCAAAAGTATCTCCTCTCGCTCAAGTAAGCTTTGAATCTGAGTACGTAAGTAATCGAATGCGGTTTGTTCTGCTAATGCTTCATCCAAGCAACTTTGAGAAGTGGAACTTCTCTGTATGTCTGTGTCTTGTTGTCTCCGTGTTAATCTACACTCGTCATTTTGAGCTTGAGCGAGTACTAGGGCAGACCTGTTGGCATTAAAGAGCTTCATTCGATCCAATTCACTCTGCCAACCATTGTGGAGATATTTAATTTGTTCGAGTTGCTTCAGTTGGGTATGGTTATCCTTTACAAGGTTGTATAGGTGGTTGAAGCTGTCGCTGAAGGCGCTATGCTCCTGAGTGTAATCCTCTAAAGTGGCTCTTTCCTCATCTATAGCAGCATTGAGCAGACGTTCTGCTTCTTTCTCTACTAGTAAAGAATGGGTAACCCAGTCAGCTGTTTGCCTCGTTTTTTGTTCTATCCTGAGGTTTAAGCATTGTTGCCCTACTGTTAATAACACCAACATTAAAAAGCAACTATACAAGGGCGTCAACAAACTAGCTTTCCTAGTCGAGCAACTTAGAAAACGCCACAAATTATTAATAGCTAACATTAATCAAATAAATCCTAAGACTTACACTTGTGATTCCTGATAATCAATCGGCATATGGGTTGAGTCAAATTTGCTGCAATCCCACACCTCCAGTAAATCTCTTGTTTTGGGTAACTTTTAGTATCCTTCTGTACCTACTTTGATACAGAATAGACGCGCTCTCTCTGATATCTCAGCAACTATAGTAGCGATAAATTGACTACCTCGCTCAACCATATGCAAGCAAAACGAGTGTTGATAACAATTACTATAGCAGTCGCATTTAATTCGTGAACAGAGGCGACAAGGAAGACGACAGAAACAACACAGATCAAGGATATCTCTTCACAATTCATTTAAGATTATTTTCTAGCCATTTAACCAATAATAAATATAGTTACTAAGTGTTCTATAGCAATCCTAAATCATTTGTAAAAAATCACAGTTGTTGATACTCTTAATAAA